>CAMLOZ010000597.1 GCA_946481625.1 uncultured Haloferula sp.
CGGCGCGCCGGGGGTGCCGGGTGCGCCCGGGGCGGGGGCCGGTGCGGGCGGCGGGGCCTCGATCTCGGCGGGCATCTTGAAATGGACGAGGCGGAGGTGCTTGGCGGCGTTGTCCGCGAAGGGGCTGAGGGCGAATTGGTCCCGGGCGCGCTTGTAGTCCTGCTCGGCCTCCTCCAGCTTGCCGGCCTTCTTGGCGATATCGCCCAGGTGGATGAGAGCGTAGGGGGCGAGGAACTTGCTGCCGGAGCCATCGGCGAGGTCGCGGAAGAGCGGTTCGGCATCGCCGTCCTTGCCCTGCTGGCGCAGGCGGGTGGCGAGGCTGGCCTTCGCGGAAGGAAGGGCGGGGTGCTCGGGATTCGCGGCGATGAAGGCGCGGAGGGTCTCGATCGAGCCGTCCTGGTCGCCATCCGCCCACTGCTTGTCGGCCAGGAGGACCTGGGCGCTGCCTGCCGCCGGGCTATCGGGGTGATTCTTCGTAACCGATTGGAGATCCGCGATCGTCTCCGCCTTGGAAAGATCCATCCCGGCGGCCTCCGCGGCAGCCTGCTTCATGCCGCGGTAAACGATGACGCCCCCGCCGGCGAGGGCGAGGAGGATCGCCGCGACGACCAAGCCCTTCTGGTTCCGGTCGAGGAAGGCCTCGAAGGCGGAGGGCCCGTGGGAAATTTCAGCCAGCGGGCGGGGCGTGTCGTGGGAATCTTCAGCCATGTGGGAACCGAGGTCGGGCAGGGATTAAGGAGCCGGGAGGGGGGCGTGCCAAGTGAGAAGTGCGGGCGGAAGGAAGTGCCAGGTGAGAAGTTCCAAGTGCCAAGAGAAGAAGAAGGAAGAACGGCTGGGGGCGTTGGTCAACGGGGAGGGGAAATCACCCATCATCAATCTTCCAATCATCAATCGGAGTGCGGCTGCGCCGGGGGAGGGAAAGGAGAGCGGAACCACGGAATACGCGGAAGGAGGGGTCCGGGGCGGATGGAGCTTGGAACTTCTGCCTTTTTGGCACTTGGGACTTCTCACTTGGAACTCCGGGCCCGTAGGGTGCGCGGCACATGGCCGTGGCTTTGTATGTCATCGCGGGAGAATTGAGCGGCGATGCCCACGGGGCGGGGATGTTGCGGGCGCTGCGGGGGATGCATCCCGAACTGGAGATCCACGGGGCGGGCGGTCCGGAGATGCGCGAGGTGGCAGGGCCGGGGCTGCGGGACTGGGTGGAGGAGGCGGCGGTGATGGGACTGTGGGAGGTGCTGAAGCGCTACGGCTGGTTCAAGCAGCGCTTCGCCGAGATGCTGGCGGAGGTGAAGGGGCTGCGGCCGAAGCTGCTGGTGCTGATCGATTACCCGGGCTTCAACCTGCGCTTCGCGGAGGCGGTGAAGACGGCGCTGCCGGAGACGAAGATCATTTACTACATCAGCCCGCAGGTGTGGGCTTGGAACAAGGGGCGGCTGCCGAAGATGGCTCGGCTCCTCGACGAGATGCTGTGCCTGTTTCCCTTCGAGAAGCCGATCTTCGAGGGTGCGGGGCTGCCGACGACCTTCGTGGGGCATCCGCTGGTGGACGAGTTGGAGGAAGAGCGCGAGGGAGAGCCGCGCGAGGACGATCTGGTGGCGCTGCTGCCGGGGAGCCGGGAGCGGGAGGTTTCGCGGCTTTTCCCGATGATGCTGGATGCGGCGCGGCGGCTGGCGATGAGGCGTCCGGCAACGCGATTCGAGGCCTGCGGCGCTTCGGCGAGACTTACCGGGAAGATGCGGGAGATGGTGGCGGAGGCGGGGATGCAGGAGCAGGTGACGGTCCACGAGGGCCGGGCGCACGAGCTCATGCAGCGGGCGGAGTGCGGGGTGGTGGCGAGCGGCACGGCAACGCTGGAGGCGGCATATTTCGGGCTGCCTTACTGCCTGGTGTACAAAGTGGCTTGGCCGACCTACCTGGTGGCCCGGGCGGTGGTGAAGATCGAGCACATCGGGCTGATCAATATCCTGGCGGGGAAGAAGGTGGTGGAGGAATTCATCCAGGGGGAGGCGGATCCGCTGCATGTGGAGCAGGCGCTGGGGCGATTCCTGGACGACGCGGGGCACCGGGAGAACACACGGGAGAAGCTGCTGGCGACGGCATCGAAGCTGGGAGGTCCTGGGGCGCATTTGCGGGCGGCATCGGCGATTTCGAAGTGGGTGAGGTGAAAGGCCGAGCGCCAATCATCCATCCGTCCCGTCGCCAAGGGTTCGTAGTCCCCCTTCAAAATCTCCGCGGTCGCCCTCCTCCCCCTTCCCCTGCAAACACTGAACCGCACCCAAGCCCCGCCCGCCGTTACCTCTTGCGCCACTATCTCCAGCTCCACCTGCTCGTCCTCCTGATCGCCTCCACCGCGATCCTCGGCGAACTCATCACCCTGTCCGCCCCGGGGCTCGTGGTATGGCGCACTCTCTTCGCCGCCCTCGGTGCCGTCCTCTGGGTCACCCTCGTCCGCCGCAAGTCCGTCTGGCCCGGCAAGCGCATGGCGGGTACCCTCTACGGCATCGGCCTCATCATCGGCGTTCACTGGGTCTGCTTCTTCGGAGCGATCAAACTCGCGAACGTCTCGATCAGCCTCGCCGGCATGGCGACCATCTCGCTCTTCACCGCCTTCACCGAGCCTCTGCTTGAGAAGCGCCGCGTCCGCCCCTTCGAAGTGCTCCTCGGGCTCCTCATCCTCGCGGGAATCGGCCTCGTCGCCGGCTTCGAACGCGGCCATCTCCTCGGTCTCGCGGTCGCCATGCTCGGCGCCCTCCTCGCCGCCATCTTCCCCGTCCTCAACCGGAGACTGGTCACCGCCGGCGGTGATCCCCTCACCATGGTCGCATGGGAAATGGTCGGT
>CAMLOZ010000598.1 GCA_946481625.1 uncultured Haloferula sp.
CAAATGCGAGTTGAAGGAAAAATGGCGGGGCATCAGTTCGCCGATCATGAAGCCGGTGGACGGATTCCTATAGCTGGTCTGGAAGGAGATTTCCCGCCAGTCCTTGTCTTCCGGCCCCTGTACCAGCGCGCGGGCCTCGCTGCCACAGATCCGCAGGGCGGTCTCGACGGAATCGGCCAGCCGGGCCTCGCCACCGGGACGCACAACCAGACGATCGACCACGACTTCCACGGCCTCCACCCGCTCGGGCCAGGATTTCAGGGCGTCTTCCAGGTCGTGGATCTCGCCCCCCACTCTGACGCGGACGAAACCCTGGCGGCGGAGATCTCCGATCAGCCGCTCCGGCTCGCGGGTCTCTTCCTCCGGCACCGGTGCCAGGAGAACAACCTTGGTCCCTTCCGGCATCGAAGAGATGGCCGTGACAATGTCCCCCGCCCCCATGCGCTCCAGCTTCTCGCCGGTCACGGGATCGTGCGGCACGCCGGCAGCCGCCCACAGCACCCGCAGGTGCTCGTGGATCTCGGTGACCGTGGCGACAGTCGAGCGCGGGTTGAGCCCGCCGCTGCGCTGCTCGATCGCGATGGCCGGGCTCAGGCCCTCGATGGAATCGACATCGGGCTTCTCAAGCTGGTCGAGGAACTGCCGGGCGTAAGCCGAGAGGGATTCGACGAAGCGGCGCTGTCCTTCCGCGAAGAGCGTGTGGAAGGCCAGCGAGGATTTGCCCGAACCGCTGGGACCGGTGACGACCACGAGCTTCCCGCGCGGGATATCCACGTCGATCCCGCGCAGATTGTGCTGTCGTGCCCCCCGGATGCGGATGCTGTCCACGGGAGGAGGGAAAAGTTCCAAGGAAGAAGTTCCAAGTTCCAATCCCGGTGTGCGGAGAATATCCCGTGTCCAAGCCGATGCTGAGGTTCCTGTTGTTCCTGCTCTGCCCCTTGGTGCTGCACGCCCACCAGATCGCGGAAATCTCGATGACGCTTGAGATTTCGGGCGACACGGCGACTTGCACGGCCGAGGTGGATGCCGCCTACATGATGCCGGAGTTCCGCGGCGACGAGGATGAGGAACCGAAGGATCTGGTCTGGCTGCGCGAGCAGGGCCCGGAAGGCTGGCAGAAGATCGAGGAGGCGACAAAGACGTTCTGGAAGGAGTGCCTGCGTCTGGAGGCCGACGGGCAGGACCCGGAGTGGACCATCGAAGTGCCGGAATTCCATGTGCCGAATCCTCGCTTCACCATCGAAGGCGAGGCAGAGGAACTCCCGATGATCGATGCGGTGATCACCGTCAAACTCCCGCCCGGCACGCGCAAGCTGGATGCTGCATGGAAGGAGCCCTTCGGGGTAGTGCTGGTAGCCACCGTACGGCAAGGCGGGCAAGCCGAGGTTAAGCCGATCGTGAGCGGCTATTCGGAAACTTTGGCGGAGCTTGGCGGCGGAAAACTCGCCCCCGTGTCGAGATCGATCACGGACTGGGTGATCCTCGGCTTCCACCACATCCTGCCGCTCGGCGTGGATCACATCCTGTTCGTGCTGGGCTTGTTCCTTCTTGCTCCGAAGTGGAAGCCGCTTTTGCAACAAACCATCATCTTCACCATCGCGCATTCGATCACCCTGGGCTTGGCGACGGTGGGCTGGGTGGACGTCTCCTCGGAAGAGACCTCGATGTGGGTCGAGGTGCTCATCGCGGCGAGCATCGCCTGGGTGGGGATCGAGAACCTGCTGGTGAAAGAACTCGGCAAGGGCCGGCTCGCGCTCGTGGGAGCCTTCGGCCTGATTCATGGTCTCGGCTTCGCTAGCGTGCTTTCGGAATGGTTGCCGAAGGATCATCCGGAACAACTCGCCGGAGCACTCTTCGGCTTCAACGTGGGAGTCGAGTTCGGACAGATCGCGGTGCTGCTCGGTGCCTTCGCGCTCTTCGGTTGGTGGAGGGACAGGTTCGTGTGGGTGAAATGGGCCGGCTCGGTGCTGGTCGCGCTGGCGGGCTTGATCCTCATGGTCGAGCGCTTGAGCGGGAAAGAGTTCGTGGGTTTCCTCTGACCGGACAGGGAGGAAACTACACTAGGATACCGTGCCCTGTCCGGACCCCGGTTCGAAGTCCTCCGTCATGTAGTGTTGCCATCGATATTGATGAAGTAAGCCCCTGATTTTTCATCGGGGGAGGCGAAATGACGGCCGCCTTCCATCGCCGGACGGCTACCTGTCCGAGGAACACGGTGTCCGCATCGAGTTGCAGCTTGATATTCACACCTCTTTTCACTTAGCTCGTCAGGTTCCTCCCCCTATCATGGACAAGATCAACATCAAGCCGCTCAGAAAGCCCAAGGAAACGATTCTCAGCGACAAGGATTACAAACAACAGGCTGCGGCGCGCAAAGAATCCTCCGCGATTCTTCTCGCCCAAGGTCTGCAGGACCGGTTTTCCAACCTATCGGAAAGCGCGGGACTTGAGGAGACATTCTCAAGGGGGGATCTCTTCAAGAACACCAAGAATATTGGCGACTATGTCTGCAATATTCTGCGCACCTCCTTGGTGAGCGACGAGGCCGGCCGGATCGCGGACATACTCCTTACCGTCCCTCCGCACCACAGCGAGGATCCCGAAATCCTCGTCGATCCCTGGGATGAACGCCATCTAAGGGCCTTGACCGGACTCATGTATGCGGCGGATCGGGAGCGGCACTTCACCATGCTCTGCCAGCCGCGACAGGTGAAACAAGTGAGATCATGGTTTGAAGATGCCGCCATTCCCCCGGAACGCTATTCGATCAGCATATCCACCTTCAACTACTCGATTTGGGCACAGGATGCCTACGTGGCTCTAAAAGACGACGC
>CAMLOZ010000599.1 GCA_946481625.1 uncultured Haloferula sp.
CGTATTCCGGCAATGTCCGCGACGATCCACAAGCTATGCTGCCAAGGCTGCGGCGCGACCCTGTCCGTGAAGGAAGGCACCCGCTTCGCCGTCTGCGAGTACTGCGCTTCCCAGCTTGAGATCGTTCCCGGCGACACCGCCTCCCATCGGGATCTCGCAGCCAAGCTGGAGGCCCTGAAGCTTCGCGAAGATCTCAAGGACCTCGATGCGGCATGGCAGCGCTACCTCACCGCCGTTTCCACCAAGGACAACAAAGGCGTGCTGCATCCCCCGCAACCCGGCGCGGCATTCGGCTATGCGGTGCTGGGGGTGATCGCAACCCTCTTCTCCGCTGTCATGCTGGCACAGGATTCCTACTGGTGGATGCTGGTGGTAGTCCCGGCGGGAATCTGGATCACCCGTCTCTTCTGGTCGGCGGAACTGAAACGGTTCTCGGTCTTCAATGCGGCGAGGACCCGCTACGAAAGGCGTCGGGCCGAACTTGTTTGCAGCATCGGCAGCTGAGGATCCGATAGCCTGAAGTGGATCGTCCTGCTCCGGATCACTCCCTGCTGACGCGGATTTCACGGTTTGCGTCCGGGGGGCATTACTTCAGGATCGCGCCGTGAAGGTTCTGCTGGCATGCGACAAGTTCAAGGGTTCCCTCAGCGCGGTGGAGGCCTGCGAGGCCATTCGCTCGGCCTTGCCCCCGGAGTGGATTGCCGACATCTGCCCGATCGCGGATGGCGGCGAGGGCTTCGTCGAGGCAATGCTGGCAGCCACCGGCGGCGAATGGGTCACAGCACCCGCCAGCGATCCGCTGGGCCGACCCGTCGAGGTGAACTACGGCATCTATCGTAGCACCGAAGGACCCGTTGCCGTGATCGAGATGTCCGCCGCCAGCGGGATCTGGAGAATCCCCGCCAATGAAAGAAACCCGCGCGGCTCCAGCACCTTCGGAACCGGCGAGATCATGCGCCATGCCGTCGAGGTCTCGGGGGCAAAACGGCTTCTGGTCGGCATCGGCGGCAGCGCCACCAACGACGGCGGCGCGGGCATGGCTGCCGCCCTCGGTGTCCGCTTCATGGACGAGAAGGGCGGGGTGATCCCGCCCGTGCCGGACCATCTCTCCTTCCTGATGCACCTCGACGAATCGCATCGGATCGCGCTGCCGGAGATCGTCGTGGCCTGCGACGTGGACAATCCGCTGACGGGGCCGCGTGGGGCATCCGCGGTCTTCGGTCCACAGAAAGGCGCGACACCGGAGGATGTGGCCTTCCTCGATGCCACCCTCGAGCGCCTCGTCGCGATTTCCGGCGGCCAGATGCAGGCGGAAACTCCCGGTGCCGGTGCCGCGGGCGGGCTCGGCTTCGGCCTGATGCGCTTCGCCGGGGCGAAGCTGGTCTCGGGGTTCGATATCGTCGCCGGTGCGCTCAGGCTCGCCGACCGGATTGCCGGGGCCGATCTGGTGATCACGGGGGAGGGGTCCCTCGATTTCCAGACGCTTGGCGGCAAGGGCCCCGCCGGAGTGGCGGCGATGGCGAAGGCCGCGGGGGTGCCGGTGCTGGCCGTGGCAGGACGGGTGGAGGATAGCGCCGGGGCGCTCTTCGATGCGGCTTTGTCCTTGGAAACCTTCGGGTTGCCACTGTCGGAGTGCATCGCGCGTGCGCCGGAATTACTCGCCGAACTCGTTGCCGGGCATGAGGGCTTGCTCCGCAGGCTCTCCGGCGGCTAGGACAAGCGGCGCAATGAGCGACGTCGTTCTCCTATTCTCCGGTCAAGGCGCCCAGAAGGTGGGCATGGGCAAGGATTTCCATGAGGCATCAGAGACGGCCCGGAACCTTTTCAAGAAGGCCGACGAGGTGCTCGGCTTCCAGCTCTCCCATACGATGTTCGAGGGCCCGGACGACGAGTTGACCCGCACGTCCCGCTGCCAGCCAGCCTTGTATTTGCACGGGCTGGTGGCCTTGGCGCTTATCCGCGAGCGCGTCAGCGGCCTGTATCCCGTGGCTGCCGCCGGGCTTTCCCTCGGGGAATTCACCGCGCATGCCGCTGCCGGGACTTTCTCCTTCGAGGATGGCCTGAAGATCGTGGCCCGCCGCGGCCTTTTCATGGAGGAAGCCTGCCAAGCCACCCAAGGGGCGATGGCCGCCCTCATTGGCGGGGAAGAGGAGGCCGTGAAGGCCCTCGCCGCGGAATGCGACGTGGATGTCGCCAATTTCAACGCACCGGGGCAAATCGTGCTTTCCGGAGCCGTCGCGGGCATCGATGCAGCGGTGGAAAAGGCCCGTGACCACGGCATCCGCCGCGCGATCAAGCTGAACGTGGCCGGGGCCTACCACAGCCGCCTGATGCAGTCCGCGCAGGACAAGCTCGCCGCCGAATTGGCCGGAGTGCCGATACAGGCCCCGGCGATCCCGGTGGTGTGCAACTACGGCGCTTCCGTGGTCGCCGACCCCGCCGAGATCCGCACGATGCTGGAGAAGCAGGTGACCGGCTCCGTGCGCTGGACCGAGTCGATCCGCCTCTTGGTCGAGAAGGGCCACCGCACCTTCATCGAGCTCGGCCCCGGCAAGGTTCTGGCCGGCCTCGTAGCGAAGATCGACAAGGACGTGACGGTCTACTCCGTGGAGGATTTGGCCTCCCTTGAAGCGGTCACGGAGCAACTCGAATAAAGGTAAGAAAAAGTGAAAATTGATGTTGCGCGGGTCGGGCCTCCTCCCTAGCTTCCGCGCACGCCGAAAGGCGACTCAACTACAGGCAAAGGAGCGGTAGTTCAGTTGGTTAGAATGCCGCCCTGTCACGGCGGAGGTCGCGGGTTCGAGTCCCGTCCG
>CAMLOZ010000600.1 GCA_946481625.1 uncultured Haloferula sp.
ATGTGGCTTGCGAAGGTAGGTTAGCAAATTCGCGGTTCCTCCCGTGGAGCCAACCCAAGACCTCCAACCTCACCCTCAAATGTCAAAGATTCTCGGTATCGACCTCGGAACGACGAATTCGTGCATGGCCGTCATGGAAGGCGGCGAGCCCGTCGTGCTCGAAAATTCGGAAGGAGCCCGCACCACGCCTTCGATCGTGGCATTCACCAAAAGCGGAGAGCGCCTTGTCGGCCAGGCAGCCAAGCGCCAGGCGGTGACCAATCCGAAGAACACCATTTTCTCCGCCAAGCGCCTGATCGGGCGCAAGTACTCGGAACTCTCGGAAGCCGACAAACACCTCCCGTACACGATCGTGGCCGCCGCCAATGGCGATGCGCACATCCAAGTGGAAGTCGGCGGGGAGAAGAAGACCTATTCGCCGCAGGAGATCGCCGCCATGATCCTCGGCAAGCTGAAAGCCGACGCGGAAGCGAAACTCGGTGAAACCATCACCGATGCGGTGATCACCGTGCCCGCCTATTTCAACGACTCCCAGCGCAACGCGACCAAGGCTGCCGGCGAGATCGCGGGGTTGAATGTCCGCCGTATTATCAACGAGCCGACCGCCGCGGCCCTCGCCTACGGCCTCGACAAGAAGTCCGACGAAAAGATCGCCGTGTACGACCTCGGCGGCGGCACCTTCGACATCTCCGTGCTGGAAATCGGCGACGGCGTTTTCGAGGTGCTCGCGACCGATGGCGACACGCAGCTCGGCGGTGATGACTGGGACAACGCGCTGATCGCGTGGATCGTCGGCGAGTTCAAGAAGGACCAAGGTATCGACCTCTCAACCCAGCCGGACGCGCTCCAGCGCATCAAGGAAGAGGCGGAGAAGGCGAAGATCGCGCTGTCCTCCAGCCAGTCCTACGACATCAGCCTGCCCTTCATCACCGCGGACCAGACCGGTCCGAAGCACATCCAGCTCACGCTGACCCGCGCGAAGCTGGAGCAGCTCACCGATCACCTTTTCGAACGCACCAAGAAGCCGGTCCGCGATTGCCTCAAGGAAGCGGGCGTGGCGGCGACCCACGTGGACGAACTGGTCCTCGTCGGCGGCATGACCCGCATGCCGAAGGTGATCGAGGTGGCGAAGGAGCTCGCCGGCAAGGAGCCGCACCGCGGCGTGAACCCGGATGAAGTGGTCGCCATCGGCGCCTCGATCCAAGGCGGCGTGCTCAAGGGCGATGTGAAGGATGTGCTCCTGCTCGACGTGACTCCGCTGACGCTTTCGATCGAAACGGAAGGCTCGCGCGCCACGCCGATGATCGAGCGCAACACGACCATCCCCGCGAAGAAATCGCAGATCTTCTCGACCGCTTCCGACAACCAGCCGGCGGTGGACATCCGCATTTGCCAAGGCGAGCGCCCGATGTTCAGCGACAACAAGCTGCTGGGGAACTTCAAGCTCGACGGCATCGCCCCGGCGCGCCGCGGGGAACCACAGATCGAAGTGACCTTCGACATCGACGCGAACGGCATCCTTCACGTCTCCGCGAAGGACAAGCAGTCCGGCAAGGAGCAGAAGATCTCGATCCAAGGTTCCTCGGGTCTCTCGAAAGACGAGATCGAGAAGGCGAAGCAGGAAGCCGAGGCGCACGCCGAGGAGGACCGCAAGCGGGTGGAGGTCATCGACACCAAGAACAAGGCCGAGAACCTCGTTTACAGTGTCGAGAAGCAACTCTCCGAACTTCCCGCCGAAGCGCCCGCCGAACTCAAGTCCGGCATCCAGGCGAAGGTCGATGCGGTGAAGGACGCACTCAAGGGCGACAACATCGACGCGATCAAGGGTGCGACCTCGACGCTCGAATCCGCCTTGCAGGATCTCTACAACGCCGCGCAACAAGCGCAGGGCGCAATGGGAGGCAGCCCGCAGGGCGGCGATGTGGACGTCGAGCCCGGCGAATCCGGCCAATCCGAGCCGCGCCAGGCGAAGGGCAAGGTCGTGGAGGCGGAAGTCGTGGATAAGTAAGCGACTGCTCGACGGTATTGACGCCCGGTTCGCCGGGCGTCATTTCCGTGCCCCTTCCCGTTCCGTCCCCCTTTCAAACAGCTTTCCGTCCTGCCCAAGCAGGCGGGTTCTCAACCAACAAACGCAAACCAAACCATAACAACCACATGGCCAGCATCAAACCACTCGGTCAACGCGTGCTCGTGAAGCGACTCGACGCCGAAGCTGTCAGCGCCGGCGGCATCGTCCTTCCCGACACCGCGAAGGAAAAACCCCAGGAAGCGGAGGTCCTCAGCCTCGGCACCGGCGGCAAGGATGAAGACGGCAAGACCATCGAGTTCACCGTAAAGGTGGGCGACAAGGTCCTCATCTCCAAGTACGGCGGTACCGAAGTGAAGATCGACGGCCAGGAAGTGCTGATCATTTCCGAGTCCGACATCCTTGGCATCGTCGCCTAATGGTCATCGGTCAGAAGTCATTTGTCATTGGTGAAAGACACTCCGAAGCGGGTTTTTCCCAATGCCCCATGACCGCTGACATCTCCCACTACCTCAGAAATTCCCAAATTTAGACTACCATGGCTAAGCAATTGCAATTCGACGAAACGGCCCGCCAGGCGCTTCTCCGCGGCGTGGAGAAACTCGCCCGTGCCGTCAAGGCGACCCTCGGCCCCGCCGGCCGCAACGTCATCCTCGACAAGAAGTTCGGCTCGCCGACCATCACCAAGGACGGTGTCTCCGTCGCGAAGGAAATCGAACTGGACGATCCCTATGAAAACATGGGTGCCCAGTTGATCCGCGAAGTGTCCTCGAAGACCTC
>CAMLOZ010000601.1 GCA_946481625.1 uncultured Haloferula sp.
CGGAAACACCCGGTAGATCCTCCCCATCGGCTTCTCCCGCAGCGGCGTGATGTACGCCGCACCCGCCCCACGCTCGACCTTCGTCTGCTCGAAGGGCGCACCCGGCCGGTTATGCTGCACGATGATATTGTACCAGTCCGCGATCCACACCGCGCCGTCCGGCCCCGTCTCCGCCGCCACCGGAGCCGACCACGCATCCGAGTTCGCATAAAGATTCTCCCCTTCGAAAGCCGCGATGAAGTCGGCGTCCTCCGTGCGCAGCCGCGTCATCGAAACCAAGTGTCCCGTCGGCTCGCAGACGAATGCCACCTTGTTTCGCCAGTCCTCCGGGAAGCGGTCCGCCGTGTACACCGCATGCCCGGCCGCCGCCGTGTAGTGCCTCGCCTTCGCACGGATCTTCCCGGCTCCGAGCAGCTCCACCGGCGGGTCCCAGCCATCCGAACCCTGCACATCCAGCGTCGTCGGAAAAATCCGCGTGCCACGATCTGCGCGCCGCACGTTCCCTCCATCGCCGACAACTTGCCAGCTCGGCTGACGGTTCGCCGTCGACCCTAGGATTTCGAACTGTTCGGTAAACCCGAGTCCCCATGTGTTGTTAGAGGTCTTCCCGATGAATTCGATCCGCGAGCCGTCCGGCAGGAAACGGAACACCCCGGTGTCGAACTTCGCCGGCTTTCCGCCAACCATCCCCTCGAAGCCCGCATAGCCCACGGTCCCATAGATCCAGCCGTCGAAACCATAGCGCAGGTTCGAAACGCCGGCGTGCGTGTCGTGCATCTTGAAGCCCTCGAAGAGCACCTTCCGCTCGTCCGTCTTGTCGTCGCCATTGGTATCCTTGAGGAAGAGCATCTTCCCGCCCGAGGCCACGATCACCCCGCCGTTCGCATGCACCGCCGAGGTCGCCAGCGCCAGCCCGTCCGCGAAGACCGTGAACTTGTCCGCCCGCCCGTCGCCGTCCGTATCTTCGCAAATCTTCAGCCGGTCATTCCCGCGTTCGCCCGTCGTCATCCCGTTCGGATAGTCGAGCGTTTCCACCACCCACAACCGGTCGCGGTGATCCCAGGTGATCGTGATCGGATGCTCGATCTCCGGCTCCGCCGCGAAAAGCGAAAGCTCGCATCCTACGGGCACCTGCGCCCGCTTCATCGAGTCCTCCGGCGACAACGGCTCCTGCACCTTCGGGACCGGCAGCTCGGTCCGGTAATGCGAAGGCAGCATCGGCACCTTGTACTCCAGCGGTGGCAAATCGATGATCGAAACGTTCTCTCCCGCCGCCCAGCGGATGCCGCGTTCTAACAGATCATGGAAGCCATCCTGCATCCAGCATCGTTCGTCGTGACCGTGCGCCGTGTAGAAGACCCGGCCTTTTCCCTGCGTCCGCACCCAGGTCCACGGTTCCTCGCCATGCCGCTGCAGGATCGTGATGTCCTCCGCCAGCCGGTGATGCCGGTACGTCTCGTCCCAAGTCTCAAAAGGCTGGTAACCCTTCATCGCCGGATGCCCCGGCTCCACCACCCGCGCGCTGAAAATCCCATCCCCATGACCTTCGATCTGCCCGCCCACCAGATCGACATAGCCATCCGTCTTCTTGAAGCACGCCGACCCGCAATGCACCGGCATGAAGCCTCCACCCTTCTCCACGAAACCCCGCACCGTATCGAGCTGATCCGGCGTGATCTCCTGGTGGTTCGCATAGACCAGCAGCACGTCGTACTTCGCCAGATTCTCCGGCGTCAGCGCGCTCATGCGCTTCTCGTACGTCAGGTTGATCCCCCGGTTCCCGCTCACCTCCTTGAAAATCCGGTAGCGCTCCAGCGGCTGGTGATACCCGTCATCCCCGAAGAACAACACCTCCACCCGCCGCGGCACGGATTTGGCCGGCTCCTGCGCGAAAACCGCGAGCACACCGAGGAAAAGGAGCGGAATCAGAAGTCGTAAGATCGCCATGGGTTCCGAAACCGATACGCGTTTCACCAGTCAAATCCGACTGATTTCCGCGTCAAAATGCCCCCTCGCCTCACCGATTCTCGCCTTTCCCCGCCTCCCCGGCGCAGCCGCACTTCGATTGATGATTGGAAGATTGGTGATTGGTAATTGCCCCGCCCAAACGGTCCATGCAGGAGACCTGCCTCCGGGTTGAGGACCGGGCCTCCCGCATGAACCGCGGCTTGGTCCGCCGTTGGGGAAACATGTCGTCGCCCGGGGAAGGAAATAGCAGCGGAGTGGGGACGGATGCTTCCGGGATTCGCGGAAAACTCAACCGCCGGCCCGTGAAAAATCCGTGAACGCCAGCCCTCCCTTCCGCGCGGAATGCACCTTTCCCCTCGACAGCCGCCCGGTCCCGCGCCAGCGTCGCGCCGTGACGACGAATCTCCGCGGGCTTCTTGAGCTGCGGCCGCTCCTTCTAGGGCTGGCCACCCGCTGAGCATTTCCTTTTTCCTACCGTCGTTTCACCGACCGCCGCAATTCCCGCGGCGTCCCCTGCTTTTTCGTTCTCTTTCCATTTTTTTACCCGTGAACCTTGCCTCGATCTCGAAATACCGGCCCTTCCCGCCGGTGCACCTGCCCGACCGTACCTGGCCGGACAAGACCATTACCACCGCGCCGATCTGGTGCTCGGTGGACCTCCGCGATGGCAACCAAGCCCTCCCGCAGCCGATGTCGGTGGAGGAAAAGCTCGAGTTCTTCGACGTGCTCTGCCGGGTCGGCTTCAAGCAGATCGAGATCGGTTTCCCTTCCGCCGCGGACACGGAGTTCAATTTCTGCCGCCGCCTGATCGAGGAGAACCGCATCCCGGACGACGTG
>CAMLOZ010000602.1 GCA_946481625.1 uncultured Haloferula sp.
CGGCTCCATCTACGAATTCGACAAGGTCAGCGAGTTCATCTACTTCCAATTCTGAGCGAATGCCCGGTCTTCGTCCCAAGCCCTACCGCATTTTCAACCGCGTGATCCTCGGGATCGCGGCCGGGCTGCTGCTGACGTTCACCGCCTTCAATACCTGGATCAATCCGCTCTGGGTCACCCCCACCGCGTGGACCGACGAGAAGTTCGCCGAGTACCGCCCCATCTATCGCCAGCAGCGCACCGGCAAGGCGGGCATCGCACGTTTCCATCCGTGGAAGGTCGCCTTCTTCGGCTCCTCCCGTGCGGACATCGCCTTCGATCCCATGCTCCCGGGCTGGGAGGGCAAACCTGCCGTGAACCTCGCGGTCAGCGCGGGCACCCTTCCCGAAACCGCCGGCATCCTCCGCTACACCGTCGAGCACTGCCCGCTCGAAATCGCCATCGTCGCCATCGATCTCGGCGATATCAGCGGCTCCGGCAGCGGCATCCGCACCACCGGCTACATGGAGTCCCCCTTCAACCCGAAGGGCGATGCGGTGGAGCGCGAGCTTCGCTATGTCGCGGGAGTCTCCACCTTCGAGATGTCGATGAAGACCCTCGGCTACTGGAACGATCGCGGTAAGCCGGACTTCACTCTTCCCGAATACACCCCGCAGGGCCACCGCCTGCGCCACCAGGACAAGGACAAGGTCGCCGCCGGCATGCGTCGCGACGCTATCCCTCACGCGATGAAGGGCTCGCGCCGCCGCCTGAAGCTCGCCCAGAGTGCCGGTGGCACGATCCCCGCCGACCCCCACAAGGTCGAACTCGTGAAGCAGATCCTCGAGGACTGCAAGACCCGCAAGGTCGCCCTCAAGATCGCCATCCCGCCGAACCACGCGACCTACATCAGCGTCTATCACTACTCCGGCGATCCCGATCCCGTCTTCGCCACCGACCGCGGCACCCTCGTGAAGCTCGTCGCGGACTCGAATGACGCCCACCCCGACGCCCCGCCCGCCGAGGTCTGGGACTTCAACGACTACCACGAGCTCAACTGCGAGCCTCTCCCCACCACCGATGAAGGCCGCATGCACTGGTGGCTCGATGGCACCCACGCCCGCAAGGCCCTCGGCGACGTCATGCTCGCCCGCATGATGGGCTGGCCCCTCGATGGCCCCGGTGCCGACTACGGCTTCAAGCTCACCGAGGACAACCTCCGGCAACGCCTCGATTCCCTGAAGGCCGGATACGTGGAGTTTCAGAAGAACCATCCCGATCAGTTCCAGTGGATGGTCGACGGCATCAACAGCTACAAGTCGAGCGGGCGCGAGAACGAGAAGGAGCAGGAGGGCGCGCAGGAATTCTAAGGAAGCCCGCGTTCCCGGCCTTCCCGGGCAAGGGCTCCAGCGCATCGAACCACCTCCCCGCCATCTTCGCCGCCCGGCCGCCTTCGGATGCACCTTGTCCGCCACCGCTTCCTTCTTCCTGTCGAATCAAGGCAAGGCCGGATCATTAATGGAGAACAAAATACTGAAGTTGAAACGCTACTATAAAATATAATTTCACCAATACGATAAACCTAACACCAAGCTTGCATTCCCCCACCGTCGCGCGAGCCTTCCCGCCGTCATGGCTGATTCCCGAGCAACCGCCCCGCGCCTGCGCTCGCTCGATGCCCTGCGCGGCTTCGACATGCTTTGGATCGTCGGTCTCTCGGAGCTCTTCATCCAGCTCGCCGGCGTCACCAAGATTGGCTGGCTCCAAACCTGGGCCGTCCAGATGGACCACGTCGCCTGGGAAGGCATCCGCGTCCACGACCTCATTTTCCCGCTCTTCATGTTCGCCTCGGGAATCTCGATTCCCTACGCGCTGCGACCGAAACTCGAAGCCGCCACCCCCCGCGGCAAGCTGCTTGCCGTCATCTGGCGGCGGGCACTCGTCCTAGCCCTGCTGGGAATTATCTACAATGGCGGCCTGCGGTTCGCGGGCTACAGCGACCAGCGCTTCGCCAGCGTGCTCGGCCAGATCGGCATCGCGTACGGCGTCGCCGCCACGGTCTTTCTTTTCACCCACACCTGGAAGGGCCGCGCGGCCTGGTGTCTCGGCATCATGGTGGCCGTCTCCGTCCTGCAATTGCTCGTCCCCGTACCCGGCCATGGTGCCGGAGTGCTGACCCCGGAGGGCAGTATCAATGCCTGGTTCGATCAACGATTCCTGCCCGGCCGCCCCCACGAATGGGCTCCCTACGATCCCGAGGGCGTGCTCTCCGTCATCTCCGCCTGCGTCCTCACCCTCGGCGGCGTCCTGCTCGGCGATTACGTGCGCACCTGGGAAAAGCCTTCGCTCACTGCCGCCAGCCGCATGCTCATCGCCGGAACCGCCGTGCTCTTCCTCGGCTGGGTCTGCTGGCACCTCGGCTATCCGCCGATCAAGAAGATCTGGACCACCACTTTCAACCTCCTCGCCGGAGGGATTTGCACCTGGCTCTTCGTCGTCTTCTACCTGGCGATCGATTTCCGTCCGCACTCGAATTGGAGCTTCTTCCTCCAGGTGATCGGCATGAACTCCATCACCATCTACATGGCGGAGAAGATCATCCCTTTCCATCTCATCTCCGAATTCTTCCTGGGAGGCGCGGCAGCACACTCCGGAAACTGGAGCCCCGTGATCCTCACCCTCGGCGTCCTCTTCGTCGAGTGGCTCCTCCTTTATTACCTGTGGCGCAACAAGACCTTCCTGCGGGTATAAGGAATCGCTTTTCCCTCCACCGCGCAGCGCACTTCGATTGATGATTGAGAGATTGGTGATTGATGATTTCTCA
>CAMLOZ010000603.1 GCA_946481625.1 uncultured Haloferula sp.
GGGTGGTGCGCTTAGCCATCCCAACGCAATTCAATGCAAAACCGACTTGCGCTCCTCGCACATTTCCATGCGCCCCCCTCATCATGACACAAGACCTCATCTAACAAGGCCCGAAATTGATCGAACGGCTTCGCTCGCGGTCCGTTCCGGGGGAAAGAAAAGCGGAGACCGGTTGCCCGATCTCCGCGTCGATCCTGAGGTAACGGCTCGTCTTCAGGCCGGCAGCACCTCGAAGGTCGCGGTGTAGGAAGCGCGTCGCGAGAAGGGCACCCCGTCAATCTCGCCTCCCTCGCCCTCGACCGTGGCGTTCAGCCAGTAGCGGCCGGCTTCCGGCCAGCTGATTTCGAAACTGCCGTCGGCGCTCGTCGTCACCTTCGTCTCGCCCGCCTCGTTGCGGTAGCGGTCGTCGCCCTTCACAAAGGTCACGGTGACGTTTGCCGCCGGCTTGCCGTTGAGATGCAGCACGAACTTTGACTTCTCGCCGGCGACGAGATCGTTGGGATGGCTTTCCCCGATGACGAGTTCGAGGCCCTTGCCCGTCGGCTTCAGCGCGCCGGTGCTCGGGGCACCCGAGGTGACCACCGTTTCGGTGCGCGAGTTGTTCTCGAACACCTTGAGCTCCGGCTTGCCCTTCAGGCCCGCCGCCGCGAAGTCCTTCGCGGCACCGCGCCAGCGCTTCACTTCGTCCCCTTCCTTCCACTGCGCCGCGAGCATGTCGCGCACGGTGGCGATCCGGTAGCTGCCCGGCTTCGTCAGTTCGATGTCGAAGGTGGTGCGGACCTTTCCTTCCTTGCCGTTCTGGATCTCCACCGCTTCCCCGTCGGGCCCGGTCACGGTCATCGCCTGCAAGGGCGCGGCGACATGGTTCGGGAAGAAGAGGTTGTTGGAGATGGCGGCATCGATGGTCACCCACTGGTTGTCCCCCGAGAGCACGGAGGTGGACGGGATGATCCAGAAGCGGTGCGCCGCCGCGGGTTGCGCGGCGAGCAGGAGGAGCGTGGCGAGCCCGAGGGCGTTCTTGGCGATGGTCTTCATGATGGTGATCTCAGTTCGAAGTTTCGGCTTTGATGGCAAATCGGATCTTCCCCAGTTCGGTCTTTCCCTGCGTGGCGGCTTCCGCGGCGGTTTTGCCGTCCCACTTGAAGGGCAGCTTGAGTATCTCGCGCCCGCCGACCTCGCGCGCGGCTTCGACCACGACCGTGTATTCCCCCTCGGTCAGCGGCGGCAGGTTCACGGTCTTCGCGGGGATCGTGATGGTATGAAGTCCCACCGGACGGGTCGGACCGCTCACTCCGTCCACCGGCATCTTCAGCTCGCGGCCCGACTTCCGCCACCACTGGCGGATGTCCTTGAGCCAGGTCTCGCCTTCCTTGTCCTTCATCTCGACGTCGTACCAGACCGCCAGATTCGCCGCGACGGAACCGTCCGGCTTCTCGACCCAGGCGGCGACATAGGGACGGTGGTACTCCGCCACCTCGAGGCGCGGGATCTCGATGGTCAGGGAGATGTCGCCGGCCATCGCGGTCGCGGCGAACAAGGGTGCGATCAGGAATCTCTTCATGGGAAAAACTCAGTGGACGAAAAACACGATGACGATCACCGGCAGCAAAACCCCGGCGGCCACGATCGGCCAGGTGCTCGGGCGGCGCTTGGCGTGGACCCACAGCAGCATCATCCCGGTGATGCAGAAGATGACGCTCGCCACGGAAAAAATATCGATGAACCAAGCCCAGGCCGGGCCGGTGTTGCGACCCTTGTGCAGGTCGTTCAGGTAGGAAATCGTGCCGCGCTTGGTAAGCTCGTGCACCACTTCGCCCGACTCGCGGTCGATGCTCAGCCATGCATCGCCGCCGGGCCGCGGCAAGCTCAGGTAGATCTCGAATTCCGACCACTCCGCGGTCTTCCCCGCCACCGGAACGCGCAGCTCCCCGCGCAACCACTTCGCCACCTCGTCCGGCAAGGGCACCTTCTTGTCGGCCTCGCCCTCTTGCGCCGCGAGGCTGGCGCGCAGATTGTCCGGCAAGATCAGTTTCCGTTCCGTCACCTGGGGCTTCGCCCGGATCTCGCCCGCATGGTTGAGCGTGATCCCGGTGATCGCGAAGAGCAGCATCGCCGCCAGACAGATCGCGCTGCTGACCCAATGCCACAGGTAGAATTGCTTCGTCCAAAACGCCTTCCGCTTCTTCGCGGCGGACGAGGACTTGGCAAGGGGCTGTGGTGCTTCGGCGACTTGCATGGACGGATCTTGAAAAGTCGGAACGGGAAGCGCCTGCGCAGCGCTTCCCGTCCCTCGTTTGCAACCGAATGAAATATCAGAAGGCAAATCGCGTGCTGAGAACCGCGGACCGACCGGCCCCGGGGATCGCATGTCCTCCGCCAACTCGGTCGATGTAGTCCTCGTTTCCGAGATTGTAAACGTTCAGCTGGACCGAGACGTTCTCGTTGATCTCATAGCCGAGCATCGCGTCGAACAGCCAGTAGGAAGGTGCCTCCCGGGCGTTCGTGTTATTGCTGAAACGACTGTCCACGAAATTCGCACCCACTCCCGCCTCGAACGAATCGGTGATCTGATGCACGCTCCAAAGGCTGAAGGAATTTTCCGGGGTGTTGCTCAATTCCTTGCCCACCTCCAGTGCGTTACGGGATTCCAGGATCTCGCTGTCCAAGTGGGTATAGCCGGCGGTGATTCTCCAGCTATCCGTGATCTGGCCGGCAACGCCGAGTTCAACGCCTTGGACCCGCTGTTCGCCGTCGAGCACGACCACGTCTCCGGGATCCGTCGGATCTTCCGTCCTGGCGTTAG
>CAMLOZ010000604.1 GCA_946481625.1 uncultured Haloferula sp.
TGAAGTGCGGCGGCAGCGACGGCTTCAGCGGCATCACCGCGAATCCGCTGGTCGGCCGGATTGCCGACCGTCTCTCCGCATGGGGCGGCACCGCCATCCTCACGGAGGTGCCCGAAATGTTCGGAGCCGAGGCTCCGCTCTTCAACCGCTGCGACACGGCGCAAACCTTCGATGAAGCGCTCGGAATGGTGAACCGCTTCAAGGATTACTTCCGCCGCCACGGCGAAGCGGTCCACGAGAACCCCTCCCCCGGCAACAAGGAGGGCGGCATCACCACCCTTGAGGAGAAGTCCCTCGGCTGCATCCAGAAGGGCGGCCGTGCGCCGGTGAAGCAGGTCGTTGGCTACGGCGAGTCCGCCCGGCAAGGTCTCGGGGGGCTTTGTCTCGTCGAAGCCCCGGGCAACGACGGCGTTTCCTGTACCGCCCTTGCCGCCGCCGGTGCCCACGAGATCCTCTTCACCACCGGTCGCGGCACCCCGCTCGGTGTCCCGGTCCCCACCCTCAAGATCGCCTCGAACCACGACCTCGCCGCGCGCAAGCCGAACTGGATCGACTTCGATGCCGGTCAGCTCCTCGACCCGGACCGTTCCGCCGAGCAGGTGACCGATGAACTCATGAGTCTGATCCTCGATGTCGCCTCCGGCAAGGAAGCCCGCAACGAGCGCAACGGCTTCCGCGAGATCACCATTTGGAAACAAGGGGTAACCCTCTAGCACTGGTTTTCCCTGAAAACTGAACACTGAAAACTAGCAAACCCGGTTCATGATCTTGCAATTCGGTGCCGGCAATTTCCTCCGCGCCTTCGTCGATCTCTTCGTCTCCGAGACCGGCTTCGACGAGATCGTCGTTGTCCAATCGACCGGCATCGAGAGAGCTGAGGCCTTGAACCGTGCGGGCGGGAAATACCATGTCGCCATCCAGGGCTTCTCCGAAGGACAGGTGATCGATGAGACCCGATCCGTCGCCTCCATCTCGAAGGCGCTGCATGCCGGCACGCTATGGGACGAGGTGCTCGAGATTGCCCGGCGCGACGACCTGCGCTGGATCGTCTCGAACACCACGGAGGCGGGCTTCGCCTTGGACGATGCCGACCGTGAGAACTCGGGCGTGCCCTCGTCTTATCCCGCCAAGCTGCTCGCCGTGCTCCTCGCCCGCCATTCGGCCGGATTGCCCGGGCCGGTCATCCTGCCCTGCGAACTCATTGAGCAGAATGGTAGCCGGCTGCGCGACCTCGTGCTCGAACAAGCCGCGCGGTGGTCCGTTTCTCCCGAGCCGCTTGCCTGGCTAAAGGAGAGCTGCGTTTGGATGAACAACCTCGTGGACCGGATCGTGCCGGGCCCTCCGAAGAGCCATCCGCTTCTCGGGATCGATCCGCTCCTTCTTGGTGCCGAACCTTTCGCCCTCTGGGCGATCGAAACCTCCGGCGACTTCGCGCTCCGCCATCCCGCCATCGTCACGGCGCCGGACATCGCACCCTACTACCTGCGGAAAGTCCGCATCCTGAACGGCCTCCACACCGCGCTCGTCTGCCGCGCGCTGCCCCTCGGGATCGAAACGGTCCGCGAATGCCTCGACCATCCCGAGGTCGCTCCCTGGCTGGAAGACCTGCTCTACTACGAGATCGTCCCCGTGCTCGAAGGCCGTGTCGAAGATCCCGCCGCCTTCGCCCGCGTGACCCTCGACCGCTTCCGGAATCCCTTCCTCGAGCACAAGCTGTCGGCCATCGCCCTCAACCACGAGGCCAAGCTCCGCGTCCGGCTGCTTCCCACCTACGAGGAATATCGTAGCCAATTCGGTCGCAAGCCCGCCCTCCTTTCCGCCTTGCTGGCGTGATTCGTCCCGGGTTCAATTCACCGCCGCGATCTGCTTCCAGTTGATGTTCTTCGCCGAGATGTCGCTCAGCAGGGATCTCACCTTCGTATTCGCGGTCTCCAGCGCGGGCAGTTGTTCAAGCTCTGCCGCCGTTGTTCCTTCCGCCTTGAATGGCATGCTGACGAGCACGTAGGCCCATTGCTGCGCTTGCCCCTTCTTCAGCCGGTCCTGCATGTCCACCAGGGCCCGCTGCGAGTGACTCTCGGTGATCGTCTCGTGACCCACGAAGAAATAGTAGGTCAGGTAGTTAAACTCGACGAAGTCGTCCTTCGATTTGCCTGTCGCCAGCTTCACCTTGGAAAGCAGCCGACGCGTCGGCACCGTGCCCGATCCCGGAACATCCAGCGTGGTTTTCTCTGAACCGTAGATCCTGTGACCTTGGGCACCCATGCAGCGCTCCGGACGGTGGATCGAGTTCGCAAGATCTTTTCCGGAGAGCACGATCGAAAGATCCGCGGAGTCGGCCAAGCGCCGTCCGATCGAGTCATACTCATCCTCCCGTACCAGGACGCAGCGCGCCTTGGAGAAGCGAGTGTCCTTGGCCAGCGAGCCGATCTCCTGCTCGGTGGGGGCCACCATCCTCGTAATCCAGCCACCGAGATTCTCCGGAATCTCCATTTTCATCGCCGATTCCGTCACCTCGAATGGAGGCAGGAAGAAGATCGTGGAAAGCCCCGCCGCGAGGACTGCTGCAAGTATGAAGCCGCGTTTCATGGGACGGACAGGGTGCTGCTGGCCTTGGTCTCCGATTCTCCCACTACGCGGCGCACCTGCCGCTTCCGCGGGCGCTTCCAAGGAAGGCCCTGCTCAAGGGCTGAGTGCACCAGCAGCAGCAGGAACAGGGAGATAGGATAGAAAATCAGGAGGCCCGACCAATCGTGCCAGGTATTCGCCGCGAATTTCGAATCACCGAACTCGGAAATCACGAA
>CAMLOZ010000605.1 GCA_946481625.1 uncultured Haloferula sp.
TCTCCGCCCCGAACCCGAACTCCTCGCCATCCGCGAGCCGTGTGGAGACGTTGTGGAAAACGCAGGCCGAATCGCAGCCGGAAAGGAAAGCATCGGCCGCCGCTTGGTCGCCTGTGACGATGCTATCGGTATGGTGCGAGCCGTGCGTGTTGATATGGCTGATCGCCTCCTGGAGGGAATCGACGATCTTCACGGAAAGGATGAGATCGAGGTACTCCGTCCCCCAATCCTCCTCGGTGGCAGGTAGCGCATGGATGATCGCGCGCGTGCGCTCGCAGCCGCGGATCTCCACACCCTTCTCGACCAACACCTCGGCAATGGCGGGCAGGTGGGTGGCTGCAACGGAAGAATGAACCAGCAGCGTCTCCAGAGCGTTGCACACGCCGGTCTTCTGGGTCTTCGAGTTGACCGCCAGCTTCACCGCCATGTCGAGATCGGCCGCGGCATCCACGTAGAGATGGCAAATCCCGTCGTAGTGCTTGATCACGGGCATCCGCCCCTGGGAAACGACGGTCTCGATCAGCCCCTTGCCGCCGCGCGGGATGATCAGGTCGAGCCACTTGTCCATCTTGCACAAGGCGCCCACGCTGGAGCGGTCCGTGAAGGGGATGAGCTGGATGGAATGCGGGGGAAGCCCCGCGGCTTCACCGCCAGCCTGCAGTGCCGCGGCAATCGCCGTATTGCTGTGGAAGGCCTCGGAACCACCCCGCAGGATCGTCGCGTTGCCCGCTTTGAAGCAGAGAACGGCGGCATCGCTGGTGACGTTCGGGCGGCTCTCGTAGATGATGCCGATGGTCCCGATGGGAACCCGGGTCTGGTGGATGTGCATGCCGTTCGGCCGCGTCCACTTCTCCATGATCTGCCCCACCGGATCGGGCAGCGCGACCACCTGGTCGATTCCCGCCGCGATGGCTTCAACCTTGGAACCATCAAGCTTCAACCGTTCGAGCATCGGCTTCGAAAGCCCCTTTTCCTCCCCTGCGGCGAGGTCGAGAGCATTGGCGGCGACGATCTCCGCGGTGCGCACACGGAGTTCGGCCGCCATCGCACGGAGGATGGCGTCCTTCTGCTCCGTGGAGAGCTGGGAAAGCTTGTAAGCGGCCGCGCGGGCGTTGCGGGCGATTTCTTCGACGGCGGAAAGAACTTCGGCTTCGGTCATGGAAAAATGGCGACGAGAATCGGGCGCCCGAAGAAACCACGGAATCCACGGAACACACGGAAAAAGGCTTTCAGGGCAATTACAAGCCAGCGGGAGCGAAACGGGTGGAAAGGCCCTTCTCCCCGGCCAGGATGCCGGCCAGGCGCTCCGGCTTGCGACCGTGCGCGATGTGGACGGTGATCCCGGCATCCACGGAGTTCTTCACCGCTTGAAGCTTCGAGGCCATGCCACCGATCGAGAAGCGGCCCCGCTCGTCCTTGGCATAGCCCAGCACGGCATCGACGTCCGGCACGTCCTCCACAAGTTCGTTGGTTTCCGGCGAAAGCAGCCCGTCCACCGAGGTGAGGAGAACGAGGGTCTTCGCCCCGAGAAGCCGGGCGACGTGGGACGAAAGCATGTCGTTGTCCCCCACCCTCAGCTCCTCGACCGCGACCGAATCGTTCTCGTTGATAATGGGCACGATACGGGGCGAAGCCAATAGTCGCTGGAGAGTGTTGGAAACGTTCTGACGGCGCTCCGGGGTCTGGAGATCGGAGGCGGTCAAAAGCACCTGGGCCACGGCCAGATCGAAGTTCCGGAATAGATTCTCGTAGGTGTGCATCAGGCGGGCCTGACCCACCGCCGCGCAGGCCTGGCGGGTGGTCAGGTCGTTCGGATAGCCCTCGAGATGAAAGGCGGAGACCCCCGCACCGACGGCTCCGGAACTGACGAGGAGGCAGCGGCGACCGCTTTCCACGAGTCCGGCGATGGCGGTGACAAGACGGACCAGCGAGGCCCCGTCGAGGGTGCCATCGCTCGCGCGGGTAAGAACGCCGGTGCCGGCTTTGATGACGGTAAGGGATTCCATGGCGGGAAGAGCGGGCGCGGCTATGGACGGAAACGACGCCGGATGCCATCGCAAACCGTGGCAACCTCTGCTCTTGCCCCGCGGGCAGACCGGAACTACAGCCCCCCGCATGGCCACATTCCCACCGCCCGGCGACAAGAAGCAGCTTGAGGAAGGACTCGTCTTCACGCCGAAGTTCGATCGCGACGGCCTCGTGCCCGCCATGGCCATCGACGCGACCACCAAGGAGCCGCTGATGCTGGCCTATATGAACGCCGAATCTCTGGCCCTCACGCTGGAGCTCGGCGAGGCGGTATATTGGTCCCGGAGCCGCAAGGAACTGTGGCACAAGGGCAAGACCTCCGGGCAGGTCCAAAAGGTGGTCGAGATCCGCACCGATTGCGATCAGGACGCCCTGGTGGTGTACGTCGAGCAGATGGGAGGCGGCTGCTGCCACACCGGCCGGAACGATTGTTTCTACCGGAAAGTGGCCGGAAGGAGCGAAGAGGGCGGAGCCCTGCTGGCGTTCAAGGATGCCTGAGGCACCTCGAAAGCTTGAAATTCGGCGAAAATCGGTGAATTTCGCGGTTGCAATCGGAGGATCGTTCCCCTAGTTCTCCCGCCCCTCGCGCCACCGGGTGCGATTGTTACACTTTCCAAAAGCAAGGAGGACGCCATGGACATCATCAAGAAGATCGAACAGGAGCAGTTGAAATCGGACGTCGTGGACTTCCGTGTCGGTGATTCCGTGAAGGTGCACACCCGGGTCGTCGAAGGCGGCAAGGAGCGCGTCCAGATCTTCGCCGGCATCG
>CAMLOZ010000606.1 GCA_946481625.1 uncultured Haloferula sp.
CCCAGCGTCCTGCTGTGGCCACAGGATCCGGACTCCAGCGCCCGCCGCCTCCGGAACTCGAAAAGGTGATCGCATAGTGATGCATCACGCCCGTCGCCGTCGGGATCCCGCTGTCGAGGCCGGTGTAGGTCCCGCCATTCGCCAGCTCGAAGCGCTGCGCATTCAGATCGCCGCCGATCGACGAGGTTAGCATGAGGTAGTTCCCCGTGCCGTTGTTGAAGTCCAGCAAGCGCGACCAGTTCTGTACCGAGATCGCCTTCGCCCAGAATTCGATCGTCGCATTCGTGTAGGCCGACAGCACGCCGGAAGGCAGTTGAAGGTACGCCGCGCCGCTGCCCGCCGCACCGCCGGGCAGCCGCAGCCCTTCACCGGTGAAGATCGCCCCGTTGCCCTGCACCGTCGCGAGCGCAGCACCGGATACCGCATCGGTCACCGTGGTTCCCGCGGGCACACTCCCCGCCGCCTGGTTGAAGGACCAGCGCCGCATCACGTTGCCCAGGTTCGGTGCGGTGATTACCCGCGCATGGCGGTCCGCCACACCCTGCGCCGTGCTGCTGATGAGGTAAGCATTGTCCCCACCATCCACGGCACCACCGATGCAACTGCCCTCTCCCAATAACCGGGCCCCGTTCAGCCAGATGTTCGGATTCGAGAAGAAGTACGGCGGTGCAGCACCACCGCCGCAGTAGTTGTGCATCATCACCGTCTTGGGATTCTCCCTCCCTCCACGGTGATCGCAGCCGTAGTTGTGGCCGCCCAGTTCGTGCGCGACCACCGCTGCCCAGAAGGAACCGGGATCGAAGCAAGAGTAGCGCCCCGGCTGCTGGGCCACCGCCGCGGCCCCGTCGGCGGTCGTCACGCAGATGAAAGTCACCAGATCCGCACCACGCGCATTGCCCGCATCCACCACATCCGAGATGCGCGGATCGTAGCTCGCCATCCAGTTGACGAAGCCGCCCTTCGAGGTGCGCTGGTAGCTGTACTGCGCCGCCTGATGATAGCCCACGATCCTCGCCCGCGCGGGCGTTCCGCTGTGCTCGTTGATCGCGTTGGAACCGGCCACGGCATTCGCGGCCAGCACGTTCGCGTTGTCCCGGCCGCCCACCGCCGCCGCATGGGTCTGGTCATACGCGATCAACAGGTCCGCTTCCGCCGCGGCGAAGGCACGGCATCCGGCGACAAGCAGTATCACACCAAGCCACGCAAGCAGGGCGGACCGACGGGAGGACATGGAGGAGGGATGGCTCATTTGGAAAATTTGAAAGGCTCGCCGCCCGGCACCTTCAGATAGGTCTCGGGATCGAAGCTGGTCAGGATGATCTCGCCCGGCTCGCGGGGATGCCCTTGGAGGAAGAGGTCGTCGTCCGGCGACACCACCGTGAAGGCCTCCCGGCCCTGCTGGAATGCCAGCGTGACCAGCGACTTCTCACGCCCCGCGACCTTGCCGGTGAAGGTCCCGCTCAAGCCCGAGAAGGCGAGGTCCGCCCCGGTCACCTCCACCTGGACCTCCCGTCCATCCAGTCCCGGCAATGTCAGTTTGCGGATCGCTTCTCCCTTCGCCTTCGAATGTTCCACCGTTTGCCATGCCGGTTCCTTTCGATAGACCAGCTGGCGGCGTTCGATGCGGTCGTTCTCCTCGACCATGCGGATGAACTCTTCCGGACCATGCGCGATCTTCTCGATCGCCTCCGGCACGCGCAGATCCTCCGAGGTCCATTCGTGCTGACCGCTGGCCTGTACCACCGCGAGCGGCCGCGCTTCAGTCGGCTTCTGCCCCTTTGTCCCCCCGGAAGAATCACCCGTCCCCTTCGCCTTCACCGCCGCCTCGTCTTCGCGCCCCAGTGTCGGAGAAACCGGCTTCAAAACGACAAGCGTCGCAACCAGGATCGCCAGCACCAGGACGATCGCAAGAGGCCGGGGAGGAAGGTCTTTTCGAGTAAGCATCAGTGAAAATGATGGAATGAAATTAATAACTTCGCACGGCCCGCATCCCGTGCAACTTCCCCCCCCTTTGGAGCCGCAGGCTCTTTCGGAGTGCGGCGGGCGTCGCCGCTTTGAGGAAGATAATCCCTCCCCTCCCATGTGGCACCGCTCGCGATTCCCCCTTCCGTGGCCTCGCCGCCTTGGACTGCGGCAGCCTGCTGCCGCTTTCCCGACGCAGCCTGCTGCGGAGTGGGGTGGATGGCCAACTCACCCACCGTAGGCGCGTTCGTGAGAACGCGGAACCCATCTCGCGTGTCTTTCACCACCCGTTCTTCCGCGGTGTCACCACCGCGCCTACAGATGGAGACCTGGGACATCCCATGTGCCCGGTCCTTCACCGCATCGAGTTCCATCACCATCTCCTCACCCGCCATCACGGCTGCGCCAAATAAACCTGCAAGCGATAGATCCCGCGGTTCACCGGCGCGCCTGCATCCGTGACCTGCACCACGCCATCCGCCGCTACCGGCCCGATCACCTGAACTTCCTGCCACTCGCTGCCGCTGGCACCCACCATCCGCTCCAGCGTGTAGGAACGCCCCGCCTTGCCATTGAACTCCAGCGTCGCCGGCGACACCGAAACCACGCGCAGCCGGATCACGTTCGATCCGCTCGAAGGATTCGTTCCCGCCACATACTCGTCCCGGTTCGATTGCCCGTCGCCATCCGGGTCCTCGCTTGGAGAAAGCGAGGTCGTCGTACCGTAGAGGACTTCCCAGGCATCGGGCAAGCCGTCGCCATCGCTGTCCGGATCCCCACTCGCCGGCGGCGGTGTCAGCACCGCGGCCACGTTGTCCATCACCGAGGTGTTC
>CAMLOZ010000607.1 GCA_946481625.1 uncultured Haloferula sp.
TTGAATTGATCGGCCAGGAACAGCGGCTTGACGCTCTCCTTCGCCAACACGTCGAGGCGTTGCTGGAAGGCGGCGACCTTGTCCGGATGGGCGGCGGCGAGGTTCGACTTTTCGGACGGGTCCTGGACGAGGTTGTAAAGATCCACGCTGGACGGAAGCATCGTGCGCCAGATCAGCTTCCAATCGCCCTGGCGCAGCGCGCCGCGAAACGGCTCGATATTGTAGATGACCTCCGAGCGGGGCGAGGCTTTGCCCTCGGCCAGGGTCGGCCAGACATCCACGCCATCGAGCGGTTTGCACTTGGCGGTGGAGGCACCGGCGAGCGCGGCAAGGGTAGGATAGAGATCGACCGCGTGAACGAGGCCTTCCTCGGTCCGCGGGGCGATGTGCCCGGGCCAGTTGGCCAGCGCGCAGACGCGGGTGCCACCTTCGAAAAGCGTTCCCTTGCCCTCGCGGTAAGGACCGTTGTCGCAAGGAAGCTTCACCTTCGACATGTCGGCCATCACGCCGGCGAACATCGCGCTGCGGGTCCCGCCGTTGTCGCTGTGGAAGAGGATGAGCGTGTTGCCGCGCATGTTCTTTTTCTCAAGCGCGGCGATCACCCGGCCGATCTCGTCATCCAGACAGGCAACCATGCCGGCGTATGTCCGTCGCGTCGGATCCGCGATGTCCTCGTAGCGGTCGATGTATTCCTGTGGCGCTTGATAGGGTGTGTGCGGCGCGTTGAAGGCGAGGTAGAGGTACAGCGGCACCGAGGTGTCATGCCCTTCGATGAGTCTGGCGGCGTCCTTGCCGATGAGCGTGGTGGTGTAGCCTTCCTCCTTCACCGGCTCGTTGTCGCGGAACCAGTCCAGCACGCCATGCTCGTCGTGGGTGAAGTAGTCCAGCTCGCCGATCATGGCACCATACTGGTAGTCGAAGCCGCGTTGCCTGGGCCACCATTTCTTGTCGGCGTGCCCGAGGTGCCACTTGCCGATGATCGCCGTTTTGTAGCCGGCCTCCTTCAGGCACTGGGGCATCAGCCATTCGCCGGTGTCCAAACCGTAGGCCGAGACGGACGGGATCACCGCGGTCTGCAGGCCGTAGCGGAACGGATAACGGCCGGTCAGCAGGGCCGCGCGGGTCGGCGTACACATCGGCTGGACGTAGAACTGCGCGAGCTTCACGCCTTCCGCGGCGAGCTTGTCGAGATTCGGGGTCTTGATATCCGGGCACCCGTTGAAGCCGACATCTTTCCAACCGAGATCATCGGCGACGATGTGGACGATGTTGGGCCGATCCGCCGCGGTCGAACGCGCTGTGGCGAGGAGCGCCAGCGATAGGACGGCGAGAATGCCGGGGAGGCGGGAGTTCATGGCGGGGAGGTTTGGGGGTTGGCCGTACGAAAGTGCACGGGTATCGCTCTTTATCAGAAAGATTGGATTCCGGCTATCCCGATCGCAAGATATCCGGGGTATCGGAAGCTCCGTGCGGATCGCGGCATCCTCACGTACGGGGATGATTCTTGTCACCCTATCTTCCGGCGACGATCCGCGCACCGCAGGACCTCTGATATCCCGGGCGTATCTTGATAGGATCCGGAGACGGTCACTGCCCCAGGAGCGTCCGCGCGACGGGGTCCGCCATCACCGCCTTGAGTTCCTCCTCCGAGAGATTGCGCCGGACAGCTTCGACCACGTCCTCCCGGTCCTCCCGCTCGGCACTTGCAAGGAATTTGGCGACTTCCCGCATGGGTTCTTCATAGCGGCGGGGGCCGACCGATCTCATGGAGCCCACCCATGAATCAAGCAGCGTTTCCTTCCCCGAGCCCGAGTCCAGAATGCCATCCAGAGCCCGCTCCGGGTCGGTCCAAACCCAGGTAGAGAGGACACCCTTGAGAGCAGCGTCACGGATGGCGGGACTTTGAAGCTGCGATGCCAGATCCCATGCCGCGAGAGGGTCTTCACGACTCCTCTTCTTCATGATGTCTGCCGCGGCCTCCATGGCCGACTTCCCGGTGGGAAGTCGATCGAGGAGAACAGCGACATTTTTCCCGTCGCCAGCGCCCAGGATGGAGACAATCTGTTTCAACGCGTCGCGACGCTCGATGCCCCCGAGGGTGTCCGCGTAGGCAAGTGCAGCATCCGGGTCCTCCTTGGCATACCGCGCGGCAAGGCTGGCGATCCGCGCATAGCGGTCGGGGCCCGCGGGAAGACCGTTCAGCAGGTTCTCCACCTCCTTCAGCTTGTCGGACGGTGCATCCCGGATCAGGTTTACCAGAGCCAGCGAGGTGCCGAACTTGCGTTTCTCCGTGTCGGCGCGGACGATTTCAAGGGCCGCGCCGAAGTCCGTTTTCGTCAGGACGCGGAGGACCTCGTTGCGGGCGGTATCGAGGAGCGCCGGGCTGCCGATATTCGCCTCTGCAAAGGCGAGGAACTCTTCCGGATTGGCTTCGGCCCACCGTTTCCGCAGATCCTTCTGCATGACATGCAGGAGAACATCGTCCGGGGAGATCGACTTGAAGATCGCGGCGAAGCTGGAGGGATCCGCGGCCGCGAGGATCGCCGAGAAACCGGTCCGCGTCACCTCTTGGTCCGGATGGTCCTTCAAGAGGGCGAGCGCGCGGTTCAGGTCGAGGGTCGAACATCTTTTCGCCGCCATCGCCAGCAGGGCGTCCACCTGCTCGCCGCTTTCGGCTTTCTTCAGGAGCCACCCGAGGCAGTTCCAAGGTTCCCTGGAGAGCCATTCCTCGACGGCCATCGTCAGAAGGTTGTTGGAATCTTCGGACGGGCTGTCGTTGGCGATCAAAG
>CAMLOZ010000608.1 GCA_946481625.1 uncultured Haloferula sp.
GGCGGCACGCGGGAGCCCTTCATCGTCCGCTGGCCGGGCAAGGTGAAGCCGGGCACCGCTTCCACGGTGCCGGGGTATTTTGCCGATTGGTTCCCGACGCTTTGCGCCGCGGCCGGGCTCGAACCCGGCAAGCCGTTGGACGGCGAGAATCTGCTGCCGGTCTTCGAAGGTGCCGCAGTTCCCGCAGAACGGAAGCCGATGGTCTGGGCCTTCGCCGAATACGGCGGACAAGCCGTGGTCCGGATCGGCGACTACAAGATCCTTCGCAAGGGGCTCCTCACCAGGAAGCCCGGTGGCTGGGAGGTCTATGACATCCCCGCCGATCGTGGCGAGACGAAGAATCTGGCTGCGGAGAAGCCCGAGCTGATCGGGAAGGCCATCGAAATCTTGAAGCGGGAAATGGCGGACAACCCCGTCTTTCCGCTCAAGGTCCCCGGTGTGAACGGCTAAGACTGCACCGCAGGCGGCAATTCAGAAAACGCCGAGTTCTTCCGGTCCGAGTAATTCCGGCGCCACTCCGTGGGACTGATCCCTGTGGCGGCTACGAAGCTGCGGTTGAACTGGGAGAGCGAGAGGCCGCCCATGCGTGACGCGATCTCGGCGATCCGCAGATTGCTGTCCTCCAGCATTTCACAGGCCCGGGACATGCGTTCGTCCCGCAGGATCCGCTTGAAGCTGCTGCCGGTTAACCGTTCGAACTGCTCGCCCAAATAGCCCGCCGAAAGACCGACACAGGTCGCCACTTCCGAGAGCGTCATCGGTCGGCACGGGTGTCCGGTCACAAGCTGCCAGGTCGCTCTTACCGCAGTTGGCCAAACTTTCAGGGCGCGTGGGCCGGTGAGGTTCTCCTGGATCGCTCCGAGCATGCGGACGAGCACCGGTTCCCGCCATGCAAGCGGTCCCTCCTGATCTTTCGGGCGGTCGATCCGCAGCAGCCACGTCTCGTTCTCGCGTGAGAGGGAGAGCGACCACGCATCGGCCGCACAAAGATTCTCCGGATCGGCTTCACCACGGTGGCAGGAGACGGTTCCACGGGTAAGCCGCGACAAGGCGTCCACGTACGAAGCCAGCGCCGGCCATGCGCGGTGCAGCTCCTCTTGGGCGGAATGTTGGTCTTGGGACATCATGAATAGGTTTTTTTCACCGGTATTTTTCTTCCGGTGTCCTGACAAGTTCCCCGCATTCCGCGGAAAGCAAAAATTTTTTTCCGGTTTTTTTATTCACGTTTTGTTCGGGTTCTCGTAAATTACCCCACATGAATTCCACACCTCGACCTTGGGCCCTACTGAGTCGACATGGCCACGCGCTGATCCATCTGGCGCGCAACCCCCGCATGCGGCTTGTCGATCTTGCCCGCGACATGGATCTTACCGAGCGCTCCGTGCGCTTGCTCATCAGTTCACTGGGACGCTCCGAATTCCTGCAAATCGTGAAGGCAGGCCGGAACAACTCCTATCAACTCGATTTCGAGCGCGAGTTGCCTCATCCCTTCGAGCGGCAGATTTCCCTTCGGAAGATCATCGATCTGGCGACGGAGTTTCCGGAAAAGTAAGACGCGAGGGCCCGGCGCAGAGGGGCGGAATGCAACGCCGGCGTGCAAGCACGGGGATAATTTCGGGGGCATGGTTTCGGGCCCCGGAGAGCAATTCCTTGACCTTCAGTCCAAGCCGCGAGGCAGACCGCTTGGCACCGGAGCTGCGAAAAGGGAAGCATGGCTGCGATGACACCGCTCCATGGTTCCGATGCAACGCGCCTTCAGGATGTGCTCACGCGCTATGTGGATTCGCGCGATGGTTACCGGCAGGCGGCGAAGCTCGTTCCGCAGCGTGGTTTGGCGGAATCCTTCGAATTGATTTCCCAGCGCCGGGATTTGATTGCCACGAAGATTGCCGCGTTGATCCTCGAACAGGGCATCAAACCGGACGACGACGGCAGCATGGAAGCCGGTGTTCACCGTTGGTGGATCCGGCTGCGCGACAAAATGACGGATCAGGAAGCGGATGCCATCCTCAGCGAGTGCGTGCGGGGCGAGCAGGAACTGGCACGCACTCTCCAAGCGGCGATCGAGGACGAACACACCTTGCCGGAGCACCGCGGATTGCTTTCGGATGCGCTCTCCGAGGTAAAGCTCGCGATGCACGCCTTCGAATCGGCGGTGGAGAAATGAAGACCCCGCCGCGAGCCCGGGATAAGGACAATCTTGCGTCCTCCCCTGTACGGTTGTTAGCTCGCGATGCACGAGAAACGTGCACGACTGCCATGAGCAACCCATTCCAAGATCCCGGTGCCTCGAAACTTTTGTCGCGGGTGAGGGACGATATCTCCCTGCTGCGCGGCGATGTCGCGAAGCTACTCTCCTATACCACCCGTTACACCTTGCCGAAAGGCGCGCGGGGAATTGCCGGCTCGGCCCGCCAAGGCCTGAGCGCCGGCAGAACCTATGCGGCGCAGCGGATCCGGTCCATCGGGAGCAGTGCCCCTCGCCAAGCGGCCGGAGTAGCGGCGGGTGCCGCGATTGTCGGCCTGCTGGCGGTCGGCATCTATGCGCTCTGCAAGAGCGAGCGCTGCCGCTCCGCCCGCCGCGAGGAAGAAAACGAGGCGATGGACGAATTGGGGATTTGAACCGCGCCGTAGCCGCCGCGGTCGAGGGCGCTTCGGCATTGCACGGCGGTCCCGTGTCGGTAGCGTCACGCGCGTGAAGGAAAAGGCGATCTCCCTGTTGCAGGAATTGACGGAGGCTCACTCGGTGCCCGGCCATGAGGACGAGGTGCGGGCCATCTTCGTGGA
>CAMLOZ010000609.1 GCA_946481625.1 uncultured Haloferula sp.
CGATCTGGCTGGCGCTGTCGGCGCTGGCGGTGAGCCCGAGCTTCAACTTCGCGTGGTCGTTCGACGCGAGGTAGAAGGTGTAGTAGCCGGTCGCGGGCGGCGTCACCAGCGCCCGGATCCGCGAGCCATAGTTGTCGCCGATGTTCGGACCGCTGTCGAAATTGGCCAGCGTGCGGGTTTGGGCGGGGAAGTAGGGGTAGCTGCCAATGTCTGTTAGATCGTCGATGCTCGAGCCTTCGATGTCGGTCCACATCTGTTGTTTCAGTCCCTTCGCTGCAACGACTCCGGCTGGGAGGATCGCCAACGTGATCTCGCCGCTGCCCGACAAGGGCGGAGAGCCGTTGTCGGAGACCCCGATGGAGAGCATGTGGATCCCCGCGTTCAAAACAGCACCGCTCGCGATGCGGATCTCGCCGTTTGCGGGATCGATGAGGAAGGCACCGGACTCATTGCCCGCGGTGATCGTGAAACCGGAGTGCAGATCGGTCCCGTTGACATCCGCCACCGCGACCGTCCCTACCCGTTGGCCGGGGTAGGCGTCCTCGCCCACCTCGAAAGCATCCGACGCGATGGATGGCGCGTAGTTCCGCACCTCCGGTGCCAGGTAGAGACCGCGCAACAGTTGCTTCGGCATCCCCGGTCCGGAGAATGCCACTGAAACATGATCGGAACCGAAGGACTCCTTGTGCAGCACCTCGATCGCGTAGGCTTGCCCGGCGGACAGCGAAATCTGGCTGGAGCGGAAGGGCGCGGTATCGATCCAGAATCCCGCATCGGTGGATGCAGCCACCGATGCGATCGCGGACGATCCGGTCTGGCCCGGGGTTTCATCCAGCCTCAACTCGGAAGCCCCGTCGGAGGCGATCCAGAAGCGGTAATTGCCGCTCACCGGCGGGATGAAATAGCCCCGGAGCGTGCTGCCGAAGTTGTCGCCGTGGTCGCCGGCTTCGAAGTCGGGCAGGAATTCCTCGCTGTCCGGGTGATCCGGCCATTGCGGTGTCGCCGCCGTCAGATCCGCGACCTCGTGGCCCTCTATCCCTTCGAAGTAGGTCCGCATGATTCCCCCGGGTAGATGCCCCTCGGGAATCCCGATCACCATCAAGGTGACGGTTGCCGTGCCGGTTTGCACCGGTGTTCCGCGGTCGCTCACCTCGATCTGGAGCGAGACGGATGTCGTCTCGCCGACTTCGCCGATACCGTTGCCCGCTGCCGAAATGATCCCGCTGCCGGGATCGATGGCGAACCATCCGGCTTCGTTTCCGCCGGTGATCGCATAGGTGGGCAGATCGAAGTGGTCGGGGTCGGAGGACTCCACTTGAAGCAACGGGGTGCCCGTGCGCGTGCGCTCGAGCACGGTGAGGGAAGCGGGAAGCACCACCGGAGGATCGTTCACGTCCGAGAGCGTGACCACCACGCGGATCGTCTCGTTGAGGCCGGGTGCGTCCGCGTCGCTGATCGTGATGAAGAGTTCGAAGGTCGCGGGATCGTCCCAGCGCGAGGAAAGCGACTCGAAGTCGAGGACGGCGGGATTCGCGACGCTCAGGATTCCGGTTGCGGCATCGACTGCAAAAGCCCCGGACCCGTTTCCGGAATCGATGCTCCAGACAAGCGGCCCGCCGCCGTGATCGTTCCGCGGCACGACGGCTCCCAGAACCGAGCCTGCACCGCTGTTCTCGGCGATGGTGAACCGGTCGGGTTTGACGCCGCCCGCCACGCTGCCGCTGATCGAGTAGGTCCCCATCGACCCGTAGTCGCTGTAACCGTCCCCCAGCGGGCTACCGCGACCGGTACCGCTGATCTCCAGAACATACTCGCCGGGTGGCAGCTCCATTTCCACACCGGCGGCGAGTTCCAGATCCGGATGCGAGGATGCGATGTAGTCCCCGGTGGCGACATCCACCAGTTCCGCCATCAGGTCCAGATTCGGGTTGTCCGCAACCGGACGAACCTGCAGGCTCACGGGGCCGCCCGCGGTACGAAAGCGGTAGGCGTCCACATCGAAGCGGGTTTCGATGATCCCCTCGCCCGCCACGGTGTCGTCGGGGAGAATTTCAAGCTCGCCCGCATCATCGCCATCATCGCCGGTATCATCCGTGCGGAAGTGGACGTTGTTGTTCGTCACGATGATGGCGACATCGTCCTGCGTGCGATTGGCAAAGGCATACTCGCCCTTCGACCACTGCGTCACATTCTCGTAGTAGCCGGCTCCCATGATAGGTGCCCAGCCGGTTTCACCTGTACCGTGGCCGAGGTAATAGTCTTCCACCGGAGCCGTGCGGCCGTCGTGGCTCAGACCCAACGCGTGACCTACCTCGTGGGAGATCACCTCGGCGCTGTATTTCCCGGTGCTGTAGAAAGCCCAGCAAGGCACGTCCGCCACCCAGTTGTAGGAGCCGATGTAGGCGATCCCGCCGGCGCCGGGGGCAGCGGTGGTGGTGGGCGTGATGATCACATGCTGGCGGCTGCCGGGTGCGGCCGCGTCGAAGACCTTGCGGTCGGTGGTGATGTTCAGGGTGAAACCCTGGAAGTCCTCGCAGACCATCTTCCACACGGCATGCACGTCGGCATTGGTCACGTTCGGCGACGCGGCATCGAATTCGCCCCAACTCGGGAAAGGCCCCTCTTCTCCGTCGAAATCGAGGTAGATCACCCCGGTCGCGCCCGGCAGGCTCTGCAAGGGCACGATCTCCTGATAAGCCGGGATCGGAATATCGATGGGATGTGCTGCGGGCGCTTCTTCCGGCGCGGCAGCAGCAGCAGGCATGGCGTAGTTGGCGCAGATCACTC
>CAMLOZ010000610.1 GCA_946481625.1 uncultured Haloferula sp.
GGGCTGACGGGGCATGCGCCGGACTTGCTGGAAGCGGCCGGTGCCAACAACGCGTGGCGTGGAGGCGACGGGGAGAACTGGGAAAAGGGGCCTTACTATTTGAAGGGGCTGATCCCGCTGGCGTGGGGACTGGATGACGAGAAGTTGAAGGCGGAGGCGAAGAAGTGGGTGGATGGCATCCTTTCCAGCCAGCGTGCCGATGGCTTCTACGGACCCGGGAACAACACCGATTGGTGGCCGCGGATGGTGGTCAACCACCTGCTGCGCGACTATCAGGAAGCGACCGGCGACGGGCGGGTGATCCCGTTCCTGACGAAGTACTATGCGCACATGAATTCCGCGCTGGATGGGCGACCGCTGCAGGTTTGGGGGCGGGCGCGGGCAGGCGACGAGATCGAGACGGTCTTCTGGCTCCATGCGCGGACGGGCGAGAACTCGCTGCTGGCGCTCTCCGACAAGCTGGCGAAGCAGGCGTATCCGTGGACGGACATTTTCACGAACAACAGGTTCCTCGAGTTCGGCGATGACTTCCAGCCGAAGCACGGGGTGAACGTGCCGCAGGCATTGAAGATGCCAGCGGTCTATTCCCGACGCTCGAACAGCGGGGCGGACAAGAAGGCCTATGCGGCCGGGGTGGCGAATCTAAACCGCGGGCACGGGCTGGCGGTAGGCATCAACTCGGGAAGCGAGTTTTTGGCCGGGCCTTCGACAACCCAGGGGATCGAGCTGTGCTCGGTGGTGGAGCGGATGCTCAGCGACGCGAGCGTGATGCGGACCCTGGGCGATGCGGGCGCGGGGGATAGCCTGGAGCGGATGGCTTACAACGCGCTGCCGGGATCGCTTTCGCCGGACATCCACCAGCACGTGTACTATACCGTGCCGAACAACGTGGCGGCGAAGCTCGGAGGGAAGGGCTACAATCAGGACTACGCGAACGGGACAACCCCCTCCCCCATCTCGGGCTTCCCGTGTTGCTGTTACAACTTCCACATGGGCTGGCCGAAGCTGGTGCAGAACTCCTGGGCATCAACGCCGGACAAGGGCCTGGCGCTGCTCGCGATCGCGCCGACGGAGGTGAGCGCGACGGTCGGCGACGGCAAGAAGGTGACGCTGACGGCGGACACTTACTATCCCTTCGGAGAAAGCGTGAGGATCCGGGTGAAGGCGGAGACGAACGTCGCCTTCTCTCTCTCGCTGCGTATCCCGGGTTGGTGCGAGGCAGCGGCGATCACGATCAACGGCGAGGCGGGACCTCCGACGAAAGCCGGGAGCTTCGCGAGGATCGAGCGGACGTGGAAGGATGGCGACGAGGTGCTGCTGAAGCTGCCGATGAAGGTGAAGGTGCACACGGGGGTGAACGGCAGCGCCTCGGTGACGCGGGGACCGCTGGTCTATGTGCTGCCCGTGAAGGAGCGGCGCGAGAGCATGACGAAGCGGGAGAAGCCGGACGCCACGGTGGTGCGCTGGGCGGAAAGGGGCTTCGACTCGTACGAGCTGCTGCCGGAATCCGACTGGAACTACGGGCTTGTGCTGGACGGGGATGACCCCGCTTCGTCGTTCCAAGTGCGGACGGTGGCGAACACGGCGAATCCCTTCGCACGCGGGACGACACCGGTGACGATCCAGGTGCGGGCGAAGAAGGTGGGCTCGTGGAAGATGGCACCGGACGGCATGGTTGCGATGGACCCTCCGGTATCGCCGGTGGCCTCCGATGCGGCGGAGGAGAAGATCACGCTGGTGCCTTACGGGGCGGGGATGCTGCGGGTCACGAGCTTCCCCGTGATCGGAACGCCGGCAGCAAGGCCGGAGGGTTTTTCGGACCAGTTCGCGGGCGGTCACTTCGACGGGTGGATGCTCTACGGCGGTGGCTGGCACGTGCGCGATGGGGCGCTGCATTCGGCCTCCAATGCCAGTTCGTTCGGCCACGGGCTGGCCGGAGTGAAGGCGGTGGCTCCGGCGGCGGTGTTCAAGGATTTCGTCTATGATGCGAAGGTGACGGTGAACGATTCCGGCGACGCGGGCGTGATCTTCCGGGTGAGCGATGCGGCGATCGGGGCGGACACCTACCGGGGCTACTACGCCGGGATTAGCAGTGAGAAGAACGAGGTGGTACTGGGGAAGGCGGACAACAGGTGGACGCAACTCAAGTCGGTGCCGATGCCGGTCAAAGCGGGCGAGGCGCACTCGATGCGGATCGAAGCGGAAGGGCCGGTGATCCGGGTCTATGTGAACGACATGGACACGGCGGTGATCGAAGTGGAAGACGCGAGCTTCAGCGAAGGGTGCATCGGCGTGCGCCGCTACACGACGAGGGCGGAGAAGAATCCCGCGAGCTTCAGCGGGATCAAGGTGAGCAGTCTTTGAGGTCCCACGATACAGGCCGCGGGATAGTCGTTAGAAGGTCAGCTTCTTCGGCTTCTCCGCGGGGCGGTTGAGCTTTTCGCAGGCGAGCTTGCAGAGTTCGAAGACCATCGGCTCGCTGATGGAGTAGATGGCGCTCGTGCCTTGTTTGGTGCGGGTGACGAGCTTGGCGTCGTAGAGCACCTTGAGGTGCTTGGAAACGTTTGCTTGGGTGGTGGGCAGGGCATCGACGAGCTCGCCGACACTTTTCCGCCCTTCCTTGAGTTCCTGAAGGAGCGCGAGGCGGGTGGCTTCCGAGAACACCCGGAAGAGGTTCGCGACGCGTTCGAGGTCGGTGAGATCGAGTTTCATGAAGAGCTCCGGGTGACAGCGGCACCATGCCACGAAATTTCCCTTGCGCAAGAATAACTATATGGTTATATAGA
>CAMLOZ010000611.1 GCA_946481625.1 uncultured Haloferula sp.
CACGTGCCAGCGGCCGCCGGAAAGCGGGTTGCCGTCGTTGGCCTGCCACGAGTTCGCGTGGGGCAACCAGAAGACGTGGCCGTATTCGTGGAGGAGCAGCCGGTCCGAAGCGTTGTCGTTGCACCAGATCGCACCGCCGCCACCCCAGCCCGCGGCCCCGCCGCTGACGAAGCCGTCGTGAACGATCGTGCGGCAGGCGAAGTTGTCCGGATTGTAGCCGAGTGCGAAGGCGGCGTTGCGCGCGTCGTTGAGGATGTCGCCCCAGTAGTTGCCGTTGTCATAGGTGCCCCGGTTGCGCGGCATCCGCAGCACGGGCGTGATGGTCGGGGCAGCGAGCAGCGACTTGCCGTAGGAGAAGCGGTTGATCATCCACCCCACGGAGTTGACCTGGTCGGTGAGGTACTGCTCGGAGAATCCGTTGTAGGGGTAGTCCGGGAAGTCCACCCGCATGACAATCATGCTGTTCGTCCCTTGGGTCAGCCACTGCGGCGGCTTGCCGGGATAGTCCGCGCTGCCGTCCACGCCGCTGGACGAAAGCGAACGCGGCTGGTCGGCATCCCCGGCAATCGCCTGGACCGAACTGGGCGCCGACATCATCTGGCGCTCCAGGCGCTCCATCCGCGTCTCGAAATCCTCGGCGCAGAACGGGCAGCACATCTCGTAACCGTGGTTGCCCACCAGCATGGTCGTGACCTCCACCGGCGGGGTCTCCTGGCTGGCCGCATCTTCGGGCACCACCGCGACGCCACCGGTGACGACGCATTCCTTGGTCGTCTCCGCGGCGGTCTCGCCCTCCTCCATCTTCCGCACCGGGCTATCGAGGATCGCCAGATGACCGTCGAGCGTGATGCCGTGCAGCGAGACATCCTTCAGCCAGGGTGTCAGCGCACGGTCGCCGTAGCGGTGCGCCTGGAAAACACGGCTTCCGACATGCGCCTGCTCGACCGTCGGAATGACCCTCTTGTCGTCGGGGCCCGCGATACCCATCACCCGATAGACATCGCCGCGGTCCGAGACACGCTCCTCCAACAGATCCTGCACGGCCTGCGGCAACTGCTGCCGCACGATCACCGGCGGCGTGTTCGCGATCGCCTCGCGCGGATCCTTCCGGATCAGCTGCGCCATCACCTCGCGGCGCACCCTGGCCAGTGCCACGCCCTCGGCGCGCATCGCTCCCCGCGCTTCCGGAGTTGTGGCGAGATACTGGCGTGCCCACTCCGCGAAAGCCGCGAGTTCGCCACGCGGAGAGAGTCCCCACGCGCTGCCGAAGAGCTCGCGGTCGGGAACGTGCTTCGCAAGCTTGCCTTGCATGAGCACGGGACCCGCCGGAACCGGCAGGGCGGGGGACTCCGCTTTGGGAGGAAAGGATTTCCCGGTGCCGATGCCGGCGCCTTCAGCCGCTCGCGGCTGCCGCGAGTTCCACCAACTGATCGCGGTGGCTGTGATCCCCACGGCGAGGAGAAAGACGACGAGACCTTGGTTGGATCGCTTCATGAAATGTTACGATGCAGGTTCGATCCGACACGGAGGCAGCGGTCAGGCACGAACACGGGCTTGGGTTTGGGAGAGGGAAACGATCGCTGGATCGATGCGGGGCACTCGCCCCGGACAGCCCCGAGGGACCTTGGTTCGCGGGGAGATTTCCTCCAGCGGGAGGGTTTGGGGTTTTCGAACAGGTGATGGGCTTGGGCACCCCTCACACACGGAATCATACCACACCAGATTCTTGTAACAATCTGCTTACACTGGTATGTTTCCGCCTCAAACCTGTTTGAGGATGTCATACAGCTCGCGCCGGATCTCGCTCCCGAGGCCAAGCCTATTCCCTTTGACTACAGCGAAAAATAAATTTCACCCCCCACAAAGAACCCGTTCGTACACCTTTCCCCAATGCGCATTATTTCGCATTTGGGGCCAAAAACAAGACTACCGCACCGCCTCGCCCGGCCTGTAAAAACATACGAACCCGTACCCACTCACCGCGGCCGCAGGATCAGCACCGAAGAAGCCGTCGCCCGGTCGATCACCTCGCGCTCGTTGCCCTTCGCCAGCGGCTTCGGCCCGACCTTCGCCACCGCCGCCTTCGCTTCCGGCACGGCCTCGAAGAACGAAGCGACCACGCTGCCCTTGATCGCATAGCTGACGTTGTCCGCGGAGGCCCCATTGCTGCCGATCAGCTTCGCATTGACCACGCCCACGACCCAGCCGGTGTCGAAATCCACCAGCGCGCCGCCCGAGTTCCCGTGTTGCACCGGCACCGTCGTCTGATAGTTGTCCCTGCGGTCCTCGATCCCGGACGCGGCGCTGATCCGCCCGTCGGTAAACTTCGGCTCCACGCCTTGGATCATCGGATCAGGATAGCCGACGGTGAAGACCGTGCGGCCCAGCGGAAGATCCGTAGCCCCCTTCGAGACCGCCTGCCACGACTTCGGCGCATGGTCCGCCTTCAGCAGGGCGAGATCCTTGGCCTCGTCGGTCTTGACGACCGTGGCCTGGATGACCCTGCCGTCGCGCAGGCGCAGATCCACCAGCTTGGAGTCGCTCACCACGTGCTCGTTGGTGAGAATCCAGCCGTCCGCCGAAATCCAGAAACCGGAACCGACCGAGACGTATTTCGTGAAGTCGAAGGCCTTGGCCACAGCGGCCCCGGTTGCCGGCCGCTTCGGCTTCGTGCGCAGCAACTCCTGGATGAGCTTGCGCGGCTCCCGCTGGTGCTGCTTCAGCCAGCCGCTCAGCACCTCGTTCTTCTCGAAGCGTACCAGCAGGCGTTGCGTCAAA
>CAMLOZ010000612.1 GCA_946481625.1 uncultured Haloferula sp.
TGGATCGGCGAAACGCCCACCCAGAACAACCCGACGCCGAACGACAAGTCCTCCTGGGACCAGCAATGGGCGGACAACTTCGGCGGCTTCGACGACCCCAGCCCCACCGCGCGCATCGCCGACCACCGCAGCGGCGAATTCCGCCCGAAGCATTTCACGCCCCGGCTGAACCCCTTCTACGTCGCCCTGCCCTACAACGACGTCGCCGGCTGGGCCGCCCACAAGCCGGAGGCCAGCAAGGTCATCCCGTGGTTCAGCCGCATGAAGCCCGAGCCCGGCAAGACCGTCCTCAAGGGCCGCTGGGTGCAGATCTACAACGGCAAGCGCAGCTGCTACGCCCAGTGGGAAGATTGCGGCCCTTGGGTCACCGACGATTGGGAGTACGTGTTCCAAGGCAAGCCGCCGAAGAACACCTCGAACAAGGCCGCCGGCATCGACATCTCTCCTTCGGTCCGCGATTACCTCGACCTCCAGTCCGGCCAGAAGTGCCACTGGCGCTTCGTCGAAGCGGCCCAAGTGCCCTACGGCCCTTGGAAGAAATACGGCCAGAACGCGGGGCCTGCCGGCGGACCCGAAGCCGATGCCCAACGCCGCTATCTCGAATACCTCCGCAAGCTCCGCGACGAACAGTACCAGCGGAAGTCGAAGTCGGACTTCGAGAGCGCCCGCTGATCCCGATGCGAACTCAATCGCCAGGGGCCGGTGGCGCGAATCCTTAGCCTGCCCGCCGTGATCCCCCGTTCCCTCCTCCCCCTCTTCCTCGCTGCCTGCGCGCTTTCCCAAGCCGCCGACGTAGTCGTGCCCGACATCGCCGCAAACATCACGCGGCCATGGCCCGGAAAGGACTTTTGGTCCAATCCCGCGGAAGACTGGAACCTCTCGCAAGGCCGCTTCGAAAATACCTTCTCCGGCGGCAACCGGAACATCGTCTTGCTCACGGCCGAACTGACGGAGAAGGCGGAGCCCTTCACCGCGAAGGTCGCCTTGGAGCAAATCTCCTTCGAACTCTTCGGCCAGGGATTCGCCGGTTTCCAAATCGGTGTCCAGGGCCCCTCGGGCGACTACCGTGAATCCGCGATCTCGGGAACCGGCTTCGCCGCGGGGATCGATTTCACGGGTCGTCCGTTCATTGGAAACATGACCGGCGGAGGCTCCGCGCTGCCACTGCCGCTTAAAGGAATCGTCCTCGAACTGAAAGGCGCGCCCGAGCCCGCCGGAACCTACCAGCTCGTCCTGCACGTGCAGGACGAATCCGGCAAGATCCTCGCCTCCTCGCGAGCGAAGGCGGACAAATCTTGGCTTCAGGGCCTGATCTCGCTCACGACCTCCACCCAGCCGCCTCCGAAGGTGGACCTTGCGGTGCCCCGCCCCGCCGGACTGCCCGCCATTTCCCAGCAGCGCGACGGGGAGGGTCGCTTCGCCTTCTCGAAATTCACCATCGCGGGATCGAAATTCGCGCTTCATCCCGAGCGCGCCTTCGGCCCGATCCTCTGGACCACCTATACCTTCGACAACGACGGCACGCTCTGCCTTCTCGCCCAAGCCGCCCCTTTCGCCCGCAGCGAGCGGATCGAAGGCGAGCTGACCCTCGAAGGCCGGGATCCGCAGAAGGCCACCCTCGACCCGGCCTCCCGCACGGTCCGCTTCCGCATCCTGAAGCTGGATCCTTCGAAGGACTATCCCTACGAAGTGTCGCTCGCCGGCGACACTTTCAAGGGGACCGTCCGGGCCGCACCTGCCGAGCGCCCCGTAAAGGTGGCTTCGCTTTCCTGCAACGACGCCACCGGTTTCCCCCACCCCGAACTGGTGGCGAACGTCCAGGCGCAGGCTCCCGACTTCATCGCCTTCCTCGGCGACCAGATCTATGAGGAGATCGGCGGCTACGGCCTGCTCTACGACCAGCGTCCGAACGACCGCGCGGTCGTCTGCTATCTCCGCAAATACGCCTTGCACGGGTGGACCTGGCGCGACCTTCTCCGCGATCATCCTTCCGTCACCCTCCCGGACGACCACGACGTCTTCCACGGCAATCTCTGGGGCGCCGCCGGCAAGGCGGCGGATGTCAGCCATGGCTACAGCGGTCCCGCCCAGGATTCCGGTGGCTACAAAATGTCGGTGGAGTTCGTGAACGCGGTGCACCGTACCCAGACCGGCAACCTGCCCGATCCTGCCGATCCCGCACCCTGCCGCAGCGGTATCAGCGTCTATTTCACCCGTCATGCCTGGGGGCCGCTCGACTTCGTGATTGTCGCCGATCGCCAGTTCAAATCGGCACCGGCCCCGCTTTTTCCGCAAGCCCAGATCAAAAATGGCTGGGCGGCGAATCCCGCATGGAATCCCAAGACCGAAGCAGTGGCGGCCGACATGGACCTGCTCGGCATCCGCCAGGAGAATTACCTTTCCCGCTGGGCCAAGTCCCCCGCGAAGGGTGCCAAGTTCCGGGTCGCGCTGTCACAGACTCCTTTCTGCGCGCCGCAGACGCTTCCACAGACTGCCGGCGACGATAGCGTGGTACCGACGCTCAAGGTCTTCCCCTCTGGCGGATACCCTCCAAACGACGAGCCGAAGCCGGACTTCGACACGAACGGCTGGCCCCAAGCCCCGCGTCTCAAAGCCCTCAAGATTCTTCATGAAGCGCACGCGGTCCACCTGACCGGCGACCAGCATCTCGGCAGCACCGGCCAGTATGGCCTGGACGGCTGGAACGACGGTCCGTGGTGGGTCTGCTCGCCGGCCATCGCCAATATCTGGCCGCGCCGCTGGATGCCTTTGGC
>CAMLOZ010000613.1 GCA_946481625.1 uncultured Haloferula sp.
ACAAGAAGCGGGCGTATCCGAAGGAGGTCCAAGAACTGATGAAGGCCCGCGGAGTGGTGACCTTGAAGGCCGACAAGACGAATCCCGATCCGGAGATCGAGAAGAAGCTGGAGGAACTGAAGCGAACGGCGATCCCGGTGAACGTGCTGTATGTGCCGGGGAGGGATCCCATCATCACACCGGAGTTGTTCGGGGCGGACTATATGATCGAGCTGATCACGAAGGAAGTGCCGCTGCCGAAGGGGGAGAAGACGCCGTGAGGGGGTGCGAAGCGGGATTGGGAAACTTGTTGCGCCTTCTTGGGGGCAGCATGGGGGGGAGATGGCATGACGGGGCGAACGCGCGTTCCCGGAAGGATCGCGTCCTTTGCGAAAAGAAGCCACTGCCAGGGGCTGAGCTTGGGATCCGGCCCGCAGCGCTCGAAAAGACTGTCGCAGGCGGGCTCTTCGAGCAAGGCGGCAAAGGCAGCGGGAAAGTTGCCGTGAAAGGCAAAACGGGGATGCGGGGCTTCGGGCATCCGCCCAATCGAAACAAACGTTCCGGTAGTACCGGCCTGAATTTGGCGCGGCGTTCTAACAGATGCTTAACGGCATTTGGCCTGAAGGCGGGACTACGAACCCTTGGGGCAGGCTCGGAGGGGAGTGGAGATCCGCCTAAGGTTGGCGCAGCGAGACGCACTCGCCCCTTTGCACTGGTGAGAAGTTAGTCCATGATCGGGGGGTGAGCGAAACTCCGAAGCTTGTCCTCGATGATCCGTGGCTGGAACCCCAGAAGGAGGTCATCGCGGGGCGTCTAGATCGCTTCCGCCGCACCATCGCGGATATCGACGGCCGTAGCGGGAGTCTTTCGGCCCATGCCACGGGCCACCGGCTCACGGGCATCCACCGTCAGGCGGACGGCCATTGGATGGTGCGGGAATGGTTGCCGAAGGCGAAGGCGGTTTCATTGATCGGGGATTTCAACGGTTGGGACCGGGAGAGCCATCCGCTGGCACCGGCGCGCGGCGGGGTGTGGCAACTCCGGTTGCCTCCCGACACGCTGGCCCACGGGCAACGGGTGAAGCTGCACATCACCGGGGCGGACGGCTCGCGCCGCGACCGCATTCCCGCCTGCATCCTGCGGGTCGTGCAGGATCCGCAGACGCACGATTACTCCGGCCAGATCTGGGAGCCGGCCGAACCGTACCGGTGGAAACACGATTTCGATCCTTCCGCGGTGAAGGTGCCCTTGATCTACGAGGCGCACGTCGGCATGTCGGGTGAGGAGGGGCGGGTCCACAGCTACCGTGAATTCGCGAATGCCACCCTGCCCCGCATCGCGGCGGGCGGCTACAACGTGATCCAGCTCATGGCGGTGCAGGAGCATCCTTACTACGGGTCCTTCGGCTATCACGTCTCTTCCTTCTTCGCGCCGAGCTCGCGCTTCGGAACGCCGGAGGATTTGAAGTATCTCGTGGATTCCGCGCACGGGCTGGGGATCGCCGTTCTGTTGGACATCGTGCACTCGCATGCGGTGAAGAACTATGCGGAGGGGCTCAACGATCTGGATGGGTCGGGAAACCTCTACTTCCATGCGGACGCGCGCGGCGATCATCCGCAGTGGGACTCGAAAGTCTTCGACTACGGCCGTCCGGAGGTGCGGCAGTTCCTGCTTTCGAACGTGCGCCACTGGCTCGAGGAATTCCGCTTCGACGGTTTCCGTTTCGACGGCGTGACCTCGATGCTTTACTGGCACCGAGGCGCCGCGTCCTTCGACGACTACTGGAAGTACTTCGGCGACGATGCCGATGCGGATGCGATCCTCTATCTCCAACTCGCGACCACCTTGGCGCGGCAACTGAAGCCCGGCGCGATCCTGGTGGCGGAGGACATGTCGGGCATGCCCGGGCTGTGCAAGCCGGTCGCCGATGGCGGTGTCGGTTTCAGCCACCGGCTGGCGATGGGCATCCCGGACTTCTGGATCAAGCTGCTCAAGCACACCCGGGACGAAGATTGGGACGTGGGCGAGATCTGGGGCACGCTGACCAACCGGCGCCATGGCGAGGCGAACATTGCCTATGCCGAGAGCCACGACCAGGCGCTGGTGGGCGACAAGACGCTGGCCTTCTGGCTGATGGACCAAGCGATGTACTGGCACATGGGCAAGGATGACCCGAACCCGGTGGTCGAACGCGGAATCGCGCTGCACAAGATCATCCGCCTGTTGACTTTCGCGCTCGGCGGGGAGGGCTGGCTGAACTTCATGGGGAACGAGTTCGGGCATCCGGAGTGGCTCGACTTCCCGCGCGAGGGCAACGGCTGGTCCTATCACTACTGCCGCCGGCAGTGGTCGCTGGCGGATAATCCGGCGCTGAAGTATGCCTATCTCGGTGCCTTCGACCGGGCGATGCTGGAGACCGGCAAGCAGCATGGCCTGCCCGGGATGGAACACGCGGAGCTGCTGAACCTCGACATCACGAACAAGGTGATTTGCGCGCGGCGCGGGGATCTGATCTTCGTGTTCAATCTCTCGATCGACCGCTCGATCCCGGACTATGAACTGAAGGTGCCGGGCAAGGGCGAATACCGGCTGGTGCTGGACACGGATGCCTCGTTCTTCGGCGGGCAGGACCGGGTGGACGCGAGCATGGTCTATCCGGTGCGGAAGGACGGGACTCTCTCGATCTACACGCCGGCGCGGACGGCGATGGTGTTTGCGCCGGTGTAGGGCTTCGAGATGCCTGCAACCCGCGCCTGATCCCTGCTAGTAGTCGCGCCGGGAGAAGATCC
>CAMLOZ010000614.1 GCA_946481625.1 uncultured Haloferula sp.
GTGGCGCGGCGTTTGACAAGCTCGGGCGGCAGCGGTGCCGTGTTCTGCGAACCTTCCGTCGCAGCCGCCGCGGCGGAGGGATCCTGATGGATCTCCAGAATCGCCGGACCCGTGTAAGACACCGGCTTGGAGTAGCGGAAGGCCAGGGCCGTGATCGCGTCGCCTTTTCCGCCGGACTTCAGTGAAAGACCGGGGATGTCCGAGCCCCAAGCCACGACATCCAGTTTCATGGAAACGGAATCCTGGGCGCTGGCGGAATGGGCGGCGAAGAGCAGCACGGCAGCTGCGGCAAGGCGGGGAAGCGGGTTAGATTTCATCCGGTGATAGCCATTTGAAGGAAACGGTGACGAAGCGGCGTCCGAACTTGGCATTCACTTCATCGACTTGTGCAGGACGTTCGTCCGGCGCGTCCGCGGCGTCAACATACTCCGGCATCCGTTGCACGACCGCCTCGCACCAGGCGCGGGCGGTGGGCTTACCGGTTTCGGGATCGGTGGCCTCGCCGTAGGCGCGGATCCGGAAGGTGTCCGAACGGACGCTGAGGGCGGGTCCGATGACTTGCAGGACGTCCGCCTGGGTGAGCCAGCCGGGGATGCCCGTCGAGCGGAAGCCCTGCTCGCCCCGGTAGCGGTTGTCGGTGAGCATTTGGCGGTCCGCGAGAATGCCGGCCACGGCACCCGGGTTCAGGTCATGCGAGGTCGGCGGCCAGATGCCGTCCGTGCCGGAGTTCGGGATCGTGGTCGCGTCCCCGCCGACCAGGTCGGCGCGCGGGGCGCTTCCGTCCCGCTGCAGGTTCATCCGGTCTTCCGCCACTTCAAAGGGTGCGGGGAAGATGCACTTCGTGCCATCCGGGCTGACGTTGAGGCCCGCCAGGTCGATCGCGCTCTGGAGGGCACCGCTGCGGCCGACCGCTTGCCCCTGGGTGAGCGTGGCGAGCGAACGGTTCACGAATTGGGAGAGCGAGACGAAGGGCCCGCGCTGCCGGACTTGCTTGACGATCTCGGTGGCCAGCAGGTCGATCTGCTCGTCATCGAGGCGTCGGAAGCCGGAGAAGGAATCCTCGTCGTTTGCCGTCGGCGGGTTGGCGGCTGCGGCCGTCTGTTCGAGGCTGCGGGGGAACATCGCGTCCTTCGAGGAGGCCGTGTCCGCTTGGTGCTGCAAGCTCTTGGAGCTGCCAAGCAGGGCCTTCCATGCGTTGACATCCACGCTGTTGACGTTGTGCGCGCCGTTGACCATGAGGCGGGACGCCGCCTTGGCTCCATCCTTCAAGTCATCCGATCGGTCGTCGGGCTTGATCTTCACGATGCTCCGGTTCTCGGGAACCAGATTGCCGCTGCCCGTGATGGTGGAGAGGAAGTAGGTGTCCCAGAGCGCCGTGTTCAGCAGGTAGGAGATATCGTAGTAATTGGTCGTGGCGGCCGAGGCATTGCTGAAGTTGTCGATCGTGAAATCCGAGCGGCTGCGCACCGTGTTCGCGCGCGGAACGTACGGAGTGGCGTAGGAGTTTCCGACCGCGTTTCCAGGCTGATGGCCCACCGAGACATAGATGTCGTCCGCGGTGAGGTCGGCGTGCTGGAGTTGCGCGAGGGACACCAGGCTCGATGGCGGACTGAACAGGATCGTGCTCTTCGAATCGAAAGGCGAACGGCCCCAGGGCAGCGGATTGGCGTTCAGGTTGCGGGTGAATTCCCCGCCGGTATCTCCGCCCGGTGCCACGAAGGGCAGGGTCGCCGCGCTGTTCGCGATCTGCATGAAGTAAGGCGCGGGATTGTAGGAGATGATCGACTTGCGGAAGCGGGTCGCCTGGAGGTTGAAGTCCATGAAGGTCCGCATGGTCGAACTCCTGAGGCCGAGTTGGTTGGCGGCGGGAAGGATCGATGCGTAATCCATCCCCGGCTGGCTCAACTGAAAGCCGTAGTACTGAAGCGGCACCGGCCGGGTGAAGTTTCTCGCGTTGGTGGTCGTGAACTGCCGTGCGGTCACGTCGAAGGGGGCATTGTCGAACTCGAAGCGCTCGACCCGCCGCAGCACCGCGCTGGTGCTACCGGAGGTCCGCAATTCCACCGAAGCCTGCGAAGTGGTGGCGTCCTCGCGCACGTCGAGCTTGAAAGGCGGGGTGGCCGTCACCGTGGTATCGAGGATGACGCTGTTGCGGAAGTCCGACGGCGCACTGCCGCTATAACCGGTGAGGGGAATGGTAACCTTCGCCATGCTGTTGGCCGGCCGCATCAAGGGGCCACCCAGGGTGAAAACCCTCGCTTCGCCGGGAGCCAGCGTGGTGCTCGGGATCTGGAAGATCGCATTCCCGAATACGGACGGCTCGATCGGTACCTTGGCGCTATTTACCTGAGGCAGGTAGGCCGGCTGACCGCCAAGACCCCAGATCCGCGAGGGCCGGCGGCTAGGATGGGTCTCCGACTTGAGTTCCATGTCCATGCCCGACCACTGCAGGGGATAGGAATAGGGATTCGCCAAGGAGATCGCGATCTTGGCGCAAGGTTGGATCCGGTAGTTGTCGCCGCCTTGCGGAACCAGATTGACCCCCATGAGCACCCGGAAATCCACGATCAGCGGCGCGATTGCCGCCTCGGTGATTTGCGAGGCGGCCTTCACCTGCAGGCGGTTCGTTTGTTTGAGATCCTTGCCGAGGTCGCTGAAGTCCTTCAATTGGCGCCATTTCGGTCCGCGGATGCGGTTCGCCACCGTGGAAGGGATGATGTTGCCGTTCGCAGTGATGCCGTTGATGAGGCCGGCCGGAGCGGTGCTC
>CAMLOZ010000615.1 GCA_946481625.1 uncultured Haloferula sp.
ATCGATGAACTCGGAGACCGGGTGACCGAGGTCGTTTGCCTCCTGGAGGAACTCGCGGCCGTCCCTCGCGATGGCAAGGCCCCAGATGTTATTCGGTCCCGCCGTGAGAAGCCCGAAGTCGGAGCCATCGAGCTTCGCCCGCGCCAGCTTGCATTGATTGAACGTCACTTCGTTCACGCCGCTGGCGAAATTGGAGCCATCGGGTCGAACCACCTTCGAGGCATTGAAGAGGCCCTGGGCGACGTAGAACCAGCCGCCCGGCGTGCGCTCGAACTGGTGCGGGAAGAGGTGCGAATCCTGGATCCCGAACCCCTTCAACAGCACTTCATAGTCGTCGGCCTTGCCGTCCTTGGTGAAATCCATGTAGCGGCGGATCTCGGTACCGTGCTGCACCAGCACGCCGCCCTTCCATGGCAGGATACCAAGGGGGATGGCGAGCTTGTCCACGAATACGCGCGGGGTCTGCGGACCCGGCTTCCACGGCTTGTCAAAGACCAGCACCCTGTCCCTGCCGCCCCGGGCATAAAGGGCCTCGGCCGCAGCCTGGTTCTCGCTCGCGTCCACCGGATACTCCAGCGCGGTCATGGTCCACATCCGGCCCGCGTGGTCCCACGCCATGGTGATCGGCTTGCCCACGCCTTCCTTCTCCGAGGCGACCAGCTCGATCTCGAAGCCTTCCGGCAGCGTGAAGGACGCCATCTCGCGTTCGGGCGAGCGAGCAGAGGCATCCTCCCAAGCCGGCAGGCCGGGCGTGGGCGGGAGCTCTTCGATGGTGATGTCCTTGAACTGTGCCAGCAGCTTCCCGCCGCCGTGGGCCTGCAGGCCGATCAGACCTTCCTGCGGCATCGAGGTGTCGGCCTCCATGTAGTCCAGCGCCGGCACGCCGTTGATCCAGCTCCGGATCCGTCGCCCCTCGCAGCGGATCACGTAGTCGTTCCAATCCCAATCCTTCGCCGCCGCCTTGACCGCCGCGGCATCGATCGGCTCGCCGACCACCTTGTTCCTACGAGATTCATCGTACATCTTGCCCCACCAACCGACGCCCGCGTCCACCTGGTAGCCGGACATCTCGGAATTTCCCGGCACCCGGATGCTGCGGATCTGCACCCCGGAGTTCATGAACCCATCGCCCCTGGTGAGTTTCACCTTCAGGCGCAGTTCGAAGTTCGCGTAGCGCTTCTTGCTCGCGAGGAAGGTATTGTAGGGCACCTGTTCCTCCAGGGAGCCGCCGGTGATCATGCCGTCCTGCACCTTCCACCACTTCTCTTCCCCCGGGCGGACTTCCCAGCCTTCGAGAGACTTGCCGTCGAAGAGAGAGACCGGAGGGAGAGGAAGCGGCTTGTTCGCATAGTCGCCCCATGGGACAATCTCGCCCTTTGCCGCCCGGTCGAGGTGGTATTGGAGGGCTTCGGGGGTCCAGCCCGGATTTTCCTTTTCCTGACCGGCGAGAAGGCGCTTGGCATCCGGAGTCTTCGAAGCGCGGCCGTCTGCGGGGATCTCGACACCGGCGCTCCAGAGGATGCCGTTCAGCACCATCTTGCGGGCGTCGTCATTCGCCCAGCTCCAGAGGAAATGCCCGCCGGTGAAGCCGAAGGCGCGGCCGCCCTTCGGCCGCGGAAAAGCCCAGGCGTCCCAGTGCGGGGCGTCATTTGCCATCGCGGCACGGGCGGCATCGTTGCCGCGGTAGGGACTCAGGCCCGGCTCCACCAGGTCCTTCGAAGGATGAATCCGGAACAGCGGCTTGATCCCGCCATGCTCGTGGTCGCACTCGCGAAGCAGGAAGTAGCACTCGTCGTAGAGCGAGAAGGGCTTCACCCCGCGCATCACCGGATGATCGGCATGGTCGGAGGATTTCATTTGCCAGAAATTACTAATGGAATAGTAGGCCTCGAAATCGGCACCCATCAGTTCACGCCACTTGGTCCGGCGGGAGTCGTTCTTCTGGTCCTTGCTGCCGGGGTCCGCGGCCTGGATTCCGGTCGCCCAATGCAGCGCGACCAAGCCCTTTCCGGAATTCATGAAGGCTTCCACCTCGTCCAGCTTGTCGTTCGCGGGATGGGAATCCCAGCCGTCGGCATAGATCACCAGCGCGTCCGCCTTTGCCAGCGCTTCAGGAGATGGCCATGCCGTGATGACCTCGGCATCCACGTCCCCACCTTCTTTGATGGCATCGCAAAGCAAGCGGCTGCCGGGCCCATGGCGGTGCTGGCCCCAGGCATGGGTATCGTGCCCCGCGAGAAAGAGGATCCGCTTGGGTGCCGCCGAGAGCGTGCTACAGGCGAGCGCGAAGAGAATGATGCCGTGGATTCGGGAGCTCATGGCAGGAGACAGAGTGAACCCTGATAACGTGGAATGCCGCCCCGAAATTGCGGACAGATTGATGCAATCCCCGCTGGCACACTTCAGCGTCCGATCAAACCGAGTAAACGCTCCGCACAGGCACGCGCGAAGGCGGGGTCGTTGATCTCGGCATCGAACTCCTCCACCGGAAGCCGGGAATGCCGCACGATGGCATCCCGCAGCGCGGCATCCGCCGCCGGATCGTGAAAAGGCTGGCCGGGAGCGCTGATCACGCTGATGGCCTTGCGAGGAATCAGAATCGCGGCTGGAGCGGTGTAGGCGTTGACCTTCTCCGCGATGATCCGGCCCAGTTCGGAGCACTCCGCGGGGTTGGTCCGCATCAACGTGACCTGGGAATTGTGAACATAGAAATTCCTCCCGGCGAACTCTATAAGTTTGCCGTTCGGGGCCAGTACTCCGC
>CAMLOZ010000616.1 GCA_946481625.1 uncultured Haloferula sp.
CGGCGGCCCGACTTTCAAGGTGGGCGAGGCTTCGCTACGGATGGCGAAGGAGATCAATCGGAGGGCGTCTCCCTACAGCCGGCCGGAGTCGAACCTGGTGGTGACGTATCTGGTGTTCCCGGGATCGAGGGAGGAGACGAAAGGTCCGCCGGACTACGAGAAGTGGCGTAGCCGGTGCGAGGAGCTGCTGAAGGATGTCGGAGGGGTGGGGCCGGGAGTGGAGTTGCACCGGTGGCAGAATCTGCTGCCGGATGCGGCACCGCCTGCGCCGGTGCCGGCACCCACACCGACGCCGACCTCCCCAGCGATGCCGACCTCCCCAGCGATGCCGGCACCGCAGCCGGCGGATGTGCCCGCCGTGCCTGACGGGGAGTAGCTGCGCTAGCTGCTCCGCCTTTGGCGGCACGCGTTGGAGAAGCGGCGCTCCGGGCCCGGTTCGGGCCGCGGCCATTCGCAACTTTTGAAAGTCGCGCTACTACGGAAACACCGCGCGGTAGAAGCGCTTTCCCGGGAGGGGCAGGGTGTCGGTCATTTCAAAGCTGCCATTCTCGTCCGCTTGGACGGTTTCACGGTCGGTCCAGCCGACAGGCTCGGTCATCGTTTCGCTGGACTGGATGCGGTAGATGCGCCCGGGAACGCCGGAGAACACGACGCGGCGCGAGCCGTCCGGTAGATTCTCGATCGACTCGGCTTCCTGAACCGGGGCATCGGCAGGAATGATGCCGACATTCACGGTGAAGCTGCGGATGCCGCCCTGGGCGTCGCGCACGGTGTAGGTGAATGAATCGGGGCCTTCGTTGCCGGGTTGCGGAGTGTAGTGGATCCAGCCATCGACAACGGTGAGCGTGGCGCCGTTCATGCTGAGTTCGTCCACGGAGAGGAACTCGAGGTCGCTGCCATCGTTGGCCATGAGAGTGGAAATCCTCAGCTTCAGAGGAGCCTGGGGATCGCGGGCGGAGGTGTCGGAGCCCGGGGCCGAAGTGCCGGTGGAGAAGCGATAGCGGCCCGATTCCACCTCGAAGACGGCGGCACCATTCTCCATGCGCAGGAAGGTGATGCCTTCCACTCCGCTGGCGGGGACTCCGGATTCCATCACCGCGGCGGCGTTTGCGGCGGGCACGTGGACCTCCGCGGTGGTGTTGGTGGGGACGGTGACATTGAGGGCGAAGCCGCCCGCGTGGAGGGTCCAAGCGCTGGCGATCTCGCCATGCATCGACTCAAGCTTGCCGCTGGCGTGGGTCAGCGGTCCACCGGGACGAGGACGGATCAGGATCTTCTTGTATGCGGGAGCGGCGGGGTGGAGGTCGATGCCCGCGACCGAGCCGTAGAGCCACTCGCCGCAGGATCCGAGCGAGTAGTGGTTGAAGGAATTCATGATGGTGTTCTGGAAGCCGTTCTCGGGCGTCCAGCCGTCCCAGCGTTCCCAGATGGTGGTGGCACCGAGCTTCACCGAGAAGAGCCAGGAGGGGAAGGTGTCCTGCATGAGCAGGTTGTAGGCGGTGGTATTCTTGCCGTCCTCGCTGAGCACGGGGAGCAGGTAGCTCACGCCGACGAAGCCGGTGGAGAGGTGGTTGCCCTTCGCGATCACGTCGTTCTCCAACAATTGGACCACCTCGTCGCGGAGGGAGGTTGGCAGCAGGTCGAACTTCAGCGCCATGGCGTAGGCGCATTGGGTATTCGTGCCCGTGCCGATGAAGGCTCCGGTGCCCTGGTTCACATACTTGTTGTTGAAGGCGGTCTTGATGGTTTGGAAAAGCGCCTCGTAGGCGGTGGCGTCGGCGGTGTTGCCCAGCACGGCGGCGGACTTCGCGAGCAGGCGTGACGAGTAGGCGTAGTAGGCGGTGCCGATGAGTTCCTTGTTCGTGTCGGCATTGATCGAGAGCCAGTCGCCGTAGTCGGCACCACGGCCGCGGTCGCGGATCGAGTTGGTGCTGTTGGTGCGGCAGTAATCCACCCATGCCTTCATGGCAGGGTAGCTCTTCTCGAGGATGCGCTTGTCGCCGTAAGCCTGGTAGATGTTCCAAGGGCAGATGACCACGGCATCGTTCCATGCGGGAGTGCCGGAGCTGGGTGCGGCGTCGGGTGCCACGTCGGGCAGGCGGCCGTCGGCGAGCTGGCTGTCGGTGACATCGGTCATCCACTTGGTGAAGAAGGCGGCGATGTCCGCGTTGTAGGTGGCGGTGCGGACGAATACCTGGGCGTCGCCAAGCCAGCCGAGGCGTTCGTCGCGCTGAGGGCAGTCGGTGGGCACGCTGAGGTAGTTGCCGCGCTGGCCCCATACGATATTCGACTGGAGCTGGTTGATGAAGCCGTCCGAACAGGTGAACTCGCCGGTCTGCGGCGTGTCGGAGGAGAAGACGATCCCGGTGACCGCATCGAGCGGAGGCTGGGTGGGAATGCCGGTGAGTTCGGCGTAGCGGAAGCCGTGGAAGGTGAACTTGGGCGTCCATGTTTCCTCACCGCCGCCCTTGCAGATGTAGGTGTCGATGGATGGCGCGCCGCGGAGGTTCGCAGTGTAGAGCGTGCCGTCGGGATTCAGCATTTCGCCGTGACGCAGGGTGATCTTGGTGCCGGCGGCGGCGGTGACCTTGAGGCGCAGCACGCCGACCATGTTCTGGCCGAGGTCGTAGGTCCACTTGCCGGGAGCGGGCTCGGTGATCGCCTTCGGCGTGATCTCCATCAGCTTGCGCACCGGTTCCATCACCTGGCTGTCGATCGGGCGCTCGGGTTCGAGGCGGCGCAGCACGCCGC
>CAMLOZ010000617.1 GCA_946481625.1 uncultured Haloferula sp.
CAGCGAGGTCATCGGATCCTGGAAGATCATCGAGATCCGCTTGCCGCGGATCTTGCGCAATTGCCGCTCGTTGGCCTTCAGCAAATCCACCCCGTCGAACATGGCCGTTCCCGCATGGATCCGTCCCGGCGGCTGCGGAATCAGCCCCAGCAGCGAATAGCAGGTCACCGATTTCCCCGAGCCCGATTCCCCCACGATCCCCAGCGTCTGCCCCGCCTCAACGGTGAACGAAACATCCTCCACCGCGTGGACGATGCCATTGCGCGTGTGAAACCGGGTCGTGAGATTGCGGACGTCGAGAAGCGGCATGGGTGCGGGCAGGATTCAAAACCGTGGAAAGCCGGATGACACGGATTTTTCTCAACACCCCACAGCGGGTGGAATGCCAAGGCCGCCCCCCTCCCCGGAATTTGTCGCTCCGGAATGCAAGGTACGTCCCCCATGACAGCGACTCAACACTCTTCAGAGATGCTGCGGTTCTCCGCAGCTTTCGGATCCACCCCAACCGTCCGCCTCCGTAAAAATGTACCGGCGGCGGGGGCCTCATGGCGGGAGGCCCCTTGAAGAAGGCAATTTCTCTAACCGGGTGAAATCGCCCTGGCGAGCAGTCCTCGCTCACTTCTTCTTCCCACCCCGCGCGCCGCCCGGCGGACCGTCCCGCTTCTCCCACTCCCGCCGGTCCCTCGACCTCACCGAGAACACGACCGGCACCCCCGCCACCGGGTTGAACTCCCTCAAACGATTTGCCAGGTACTGCTCGTAACTCTTTGGCATCAAACTCTTGTCGTTCACGAAGAGCACGAAGGTCGGCACCGGGATGGTGCTGTATTTCTCATCCACCGCGGCAGTGCCGTAGTAGAGCTTCAGCCGCTTGGCCGAACGCTTGTCGGTCGGCGGCGGATTGAGCTGGAAGGCCTCTTGCAGCATCCGGTTGAGCTTTCCGGTGCTGGGCACGTTCTTCGCGCCCTTGCGGATCCTCAGCACTTCCTTGAGCACTTGGTCCACCGCCTGGCCGCTCTTTGCGGAGACCGCGACGAAGGGCGCGTAGGAAAGGAAGAACAGCTCGCGCTTCACATGCTCCGTGGCTTCCTCCATCCGCGCCTTCTTCGGCGCGTCGGGGTGATAGAGGTCGAACTTGTTCAGCACGATCAGGCAGGGCTTGTTCTCCTCGAGCACCATCTGCGCGATCTTGCGATCCTGTGCGCTGATCCCCGCGGCGAGGTCCACCACCAGGATGCAAAGATCGGCGCGACGCACCGCCCGCTCCGAACGCATCGCGGAGAAAACTTCCACCGAGGTATCCCGCTTCGAGCGCGGCCGCAGTCCCGCCGTATCGATCAGCGTGAATTTCTCCCCGGCGAATTCGCAGGGCAGGTCGATCGCATCCCGGGTGGTGCCGGCGATGTCCGAAACGATGGTCCGCTGGTCGTTCAGGATCGCATTCGCCAGCGAGGACTTGCCCGCGTTCGGCTTGCCGACGATCGCCAGCTTGATCCCGGCCTCTTCGGCTTCGGCCACGAGTTGCTCGATCTCGCCGACCAGCGGCTTGAGGAACTCGTCGATCTTCTCGGTCAGGAATTGCATTCCCTTGCCGTGCTCGGCAGAGACCCGCACCGCCTCGCCGAAACCGAGTCTCGCGAATTCGTCGGCATTCTTGGTGTGCTTGTCCTCGTCGACCTTGTTCACCACCAACATCACCGGCGGCTTCGCCTTGCGCAGCTTCGCGCCCAGATCCTGATCGACCGGCGTCAGGCCCGTTTGGGCATCCACCACGAAGAGAATCAGATCGGCGGTCTGCATCGCAATATCCGCCTCGATGGTCACCGCTTCGGCGAAGCCGTCTTCCAGCGTGCCGCCGATACCGCCGGTATCGATCAGCGTGCACGGGATCGTCGTGGCCAGACACGGCGCGGAGATCCGGTCCCGGGTCACGCCCGGTTGGTCGTGGACGATCGCGATCTTCCGCTTGGCGAGGCGGTTGAAGAGCGCGGACTTCCCGACGTTCGGGCGACCGACGATGGCAACGGTAGGCATGCGAGAGGGCCTTAAGGCAGTAAATCACGCGCGGCAAGGGCATTGCACTCCCGCTCCCTCAGCCCGCTGCCGGTTCTCTTCCATTCGACACTCGGAAAAAATTCCAAATTCGGCATTCTCCCTACGGGTGGGCGAGGGGAGTCCTCCGGAGCTGCCGGGAGGCTTCCAGATAGTAATGGAAGGCGGACCACAGCGTGAAAACCGCCGCCACGAGGCAGGGATACACCGGCGGCAGGTGCCCGATTTTCAGCATCACCCAGCCGATCGCGAACATCTGCGTGACTGTACAGACCTTGCCCGTCCAGTGCGGCGCATAGCGGACTTCCCGCGCCGAACGCTTCACCAGGATGATCCCGATCACGATCAGCGTGTCCCGCAGGATCACCAGCCCGGCGAACCACGGCGGGATCCGCCAGTCGTCCGTGCCCCAGGGAAAGGCGCTCAGGAACACGATCGCAGTGATCAGCAGGAATTTGTCCGCCAGTGGATCGATGAAGGCCCCGAACTTCGACTTCTGGTTGAAGCGCCGTGCGATGAAGCCGTCCACGCCGTCCGTGGCCGCCGCGAATACAAACAGCCCCAGCGCCGTCCAGCGCAGCGCCTCGTCGGGCCTCCCCGCCGCCACGCTCATCCCATAGCGTGCCACATAGACCGCGAAGACCGGCACCAGAAAGATGCGGCCCAGCGTGATCTTGCTCGCAAGGGTCATCCGAGTG
>CAMLOZ010000618.1 GCA_946481625.1 uncultured Haloferula sp.
GTGCAGCTCTCCAGAGTTGCGGATTGGGGGGCGTGAGATCTTGGAGGTGCGGGCCGGAATGCGGGCTCGTGCTGCCAAGACAAGAACTGGTGGACGGAGGCCGGCACGGGTCTGGCTGACGATCTGGTGGGTGCAGCCGCCAGCAGACACAACTCTGGAGAGTTGTGCTACTTCACCCCCGCTTCGCTGAGGCGTTCGGCCATTTCGGCTTTCTGGAGTTCGCCGGTAAGCTCGCTCAAATCCCCGGCCATGACGCCAGCGAGGTTGTGGGAAGTGAAGCCGATGCGGTGGTCGGTCACGCGGCTCTGGGGGAAGTTGTAGGTGCGGATCTTTTCCGATCGGTCGCCGGAGCCGATCTGGGCGCGGCGGTGGGCGCTGTGCTTTTCCTGCTCCTCGCGCAGCTTCATTTCATAGAGCCGCGTGCGCATGATCTGAAGGGCGCGTTCCTTGTTCTGGCCCTGCGAGCGGCCGTCCTCGCAGCGGACGTAGAGGCCGGTGGGAAGGTGGAAGACCTGGACGGCGGACTCGGTCCGGTTCACGTGCTGGCCGCCGGCGCCACCCGCGCGACAGACTTCGATGCGGAGGTCGTCGGGTTTGAGTTCCACGTCCACCTCCTCGGCCTCGGGCATGACGGCGACGGTGACGGTAGAGGTGTGGATGCGGCCTTGGGTCTCGGTGGCGGGGACGCGCTGGACGCGGTGGACGCCGGATTCGTACTTGAGGGTACGGAAGACCTCGTCGCCGGTGACGCGGAGGAAGACTTCCTTGAAACCGCCAACTTCGGAAGGGCTGCTGGAGAGGTGCTCGGTCTTCCAGCCGCGGCCTTCGGCGTAGCGCTGGTAGAGGCGGAGGAGTTCGGCGGCGAAGAGCGAGGCCTCGTCGCCCCCGGCACCGGCGCGGATTTCGACGATGGCATCGCGGTCCTCGTTCGGGTCGGCGGGCAGCAGGGCGTATTGGATCTCCTCAGAGAGCTTTTCGATCTCCGCCTGCAGGCCGGGGATCTCTTCCCTGGCGATTTCGGCCAATTCGGGGTCGTCGGTGCGGGCGAGTTCCTCGTTTTCCTCAAGCTGGCATTTGGCGGTTTCGAGGCGCTCCCAGGCTTCGAGGGTGGCCTTGATCTTGCGGTGTTCGCGCACGATCTCCCCGGCCTTCTTCGGGTCGCTGAAGAAGGAGGCGTCGGCCATCATGTCGTCGATCTCGCCGATGCGGCGACGGCGTTGGGCGATGAGGGCGGAGTAGTCCACGGGAAAAGGGAATGAGCGACGAGGGTACGAAAAAGCCGCAGCTCCGGGAGCTGCGGCCGTGAAATCCGGGTGCTGCGAAGGGCTAAGCCTTGGCCGCGGTGCGGGCCTTGCGGATGATGCTGTTCACGGTCTCGGAGACCTGGGCACCCACGCCAACCCACTTGTCGGCCTTTTCGAGGTCGATGGTGAAGTTCACACCTTCCTTGAGCGGATCGTACGTGCCGACTTGTTCGATGTAACGTCCGTCGCGGCGCTTGCGGCTATCGACGGCGACGATCTTGTAATAGGGACGGTCCTTGGTTCCCTGGCGGTTGAGTCGGAGAGCGACGGCCATGTGCGTGAATTCGTTCGGAAAACTGCCCGCCGGGTGGCGGGAGGGCGGGGAAACTGCATGAGGCTGCGCGGCTTGCCAAGCAGAATCTCCATGGAAATTGACGAAAAGCGGGGGCGGACGGTGGTCAGCGGCCCGTTTCGTTCCATTTCGCGCGGGACAGGCGCCAGACACCGTCTTCCTTGAGCCAAGTCATGTCGAGGTGCTGGATGCCGTTGACGGGCTGCTCGTCGTTCTGGAGTTCGATCACGGCGTCCACCGTGGCCTTCACGAGGGCCTCGTCGCCGCTGATCTCCACGGATTCGATCTCGAGGTCCTGGACGGTGGCGCTGCGACAGAACTTCGCGAGGGCGGTGTACATGGCCACGATGTCCTCGCGTTTTCGCGGGCCTTCGATTTCCTCGGTGGGGCCGTCGGGGCCCTCAAAGGTGATTTTGGCGGCGAGGAAGGGCTCCAGGGCAGTGCCGCGGGTGCTGCGGGTGATATTCCCGGCATCCGCGCTGACATTGGCGGCCTCGAAGAGGCCGGAGACGCGGCGCGAGACGACCCGTTCGGGCCGGAACCACCACCAGCCGAAGGTGCCGAGGATGACGAGAAGGACAAGGATCGGGATCAGGAAGCGGCGCATCGGGAGCTAGCATCGCGATGAATGGGGAGAATCGCAAGAAGCTTGCGGGTCGGCTTGTCAGCGGGGCAGCGGTGGCTATGGTCGGTCCGCCCGATGACCCCGCTGTTCCGGAAACTGCTCGGCTTGAACTGGCCGCTCGTCCTCACGATGTACGGGTTGCTGGTATTTGGCGTGTTTTCCATCGAGAGTGCGGCGCGGCATTTGCCGGGCGGGGGCGCGTTTTACGCGGAGAAGCAGAAGCTTTCGATCCTGATCGGGTCGGTGATTTATTTCGACACCGCGCTGATCGACTACCGCTGGTACCGCTGGCTGGGCCTGCCGATCTGGATCGCGGGTCTCGGGCTGATGTCCATTTCCACGGGGGTGGGGCAGGTGAAACTCGGCTCCTCCTTCATGTTCCAGCCGGCGCAGATCGTCCTGGCGGGTGGTCTCCTGCTCACGGGCTGCTTGTTGCAGGATCTGCCGCGCTTGGGGCGACTGATCCCGAAGGTGGGGTGGCTGTTGGACGAGCCCTTTCTGAAGATCGCGATCGTGGGAGT
>CAMLOZ010000619.1 GCA_946481625.1 uncultured Haloferula sp.
GCTGAAACGAAATACAATTCGGTCGCCTGATATCTTCCCCGAAGGTCGCCTATCCGCGCTTGGACAGCCGGAGCATCCGGTGGCAATGCCGCCAGTGGAGGCCCCGGTTCAGGAAGATCCGGTGGAGCCACAACCTGCACGGTGACATTGATCGTCCCTGCAACCGGAGGAAGGCCCAGCTCCGGCGAGGCTTCTGTCACGAACTGGCCGCTCGTGTGCGAACTGATGACTTCGGGAAAGGTCAGGACCAATGGTTCGATCGATTCGACGGGCTCAACATGGGTGACGGGAACTGGCAGCGAAACGTCCCAAACAGCACCTTCCGGCGGGGCCTCTGCCTGTGATTGGCCGCCTGCAACCGCAGCTCCAAAGACGACAAAAGAGAGTGGAATTCGGAGAATAGGCATATCGCGAGAGGCCAGGCGTGTTAATCGAACGGGGGATCCACCTGCCGGACAAATGCATGTGATTAAAGCAGCAAGTTAAGCAAGCCCGGATATCAGTTGTCACAAAACATTTTGGCTCGGGGCGAGGCTATCTCAAGCCGCGCACCCGCGACCGCCCCGCCCCCACTCGCACCCACCTAGGAAAAACCTCAAATCTCCCCCTTGTCCGAAAGGTAATCGATCAACGCCTGCCGCGTCGAAACCGGCACTTCGCGGCGGCGGGTTTCGGGCTGCATGAGGATCTCGTTCAAGCGCATCAGCGTCTGGCCGCCGGATTGGCCGTCGTAGGTGTTGAAGCCGATACGATACCTTCTCGCGGGATCGACGGGCTGGCCTTGGAAGAGGAATTTCATCGTCTCGCCGGAGGGGCTGAGCTCGAGTTCGAAGGGCCAGAGCAGGCGCTTGCCGCGGTCTTCCGAGACGATGGTGACGAGTTGCGCGGGGGTGAGTTCCGCGACGACGAGGCCGTTCTCGTAGGGCAGGAGTTGCCAGCAGTCCGCGACGGTCTTGTCGCCGGCCGGGATCGGGTCCTTGCCGAAGGTGCCGTGAAACACGCCTTCGACCGGTGAGCCGGCCTTTTCGAGCGCGGCGGCGAAGGCCTGGCATAGGAGCGGAGCGACGCCTTCCGCAGGGATCTCCGCTTTCACCGTGCAGACCTTCCGCTTCATCTCCTGATCCGCCTTCGCCAGCTCGGGCTTGGCGATCTCCATCACCTCCTTGTCGAGTTCGAAGCGCGAATCCATCAGCACCGTGAAAGCACGGCGCTCGAGCAGCTTGCGGCTGTCCTGGTCGAAGGTGAGGTCCACGCGGCCGCAATGAATGCCGTAGTAACTGGCCTGCGTGCAGAGGACGCGGCCGGTCATCCACGAAGGCTGGTCCTGGTGGGTGTGCCCGGCGAGCAACACGTCCACGCCTTCGACCTCCAGAAGCATCTTCCTCACCGGGTTCGCGAAATCATCCTGATTGCGCCAGCCGAGGTGCCCGAGGACCACGATGGCGTCCGGCTTCTCGGCTCGGACCTCCGCGATGCTCTTGCGCAGGGACTCGACCGGATTGAGCACCTCCACGCCGCCGAGCGTCTCCGGTGTGAGCCAGTAGGGCAGGCCCGGGGTGATGATCCCGACGAGCCCGATGCGGAACCCGCCGACTTCCTTGACCATCCACGGCTTGACCTTCTCCCACACGCCGCCTGCCGGGCCGGGCGGGTTGCCATCGATCAGCAGGTTGCCGGTCAGGATGCCGCTCTTCGAGGCCGCGAGCACCGCTTCCAGATTCGGACGGCCCCAATCGAAGTCGTGGTTGCCCAGCGTCCAGGCGTCGTAGCCGAGCTTGTTGAAGAGCTCGATCATGATCTTGCCGCCGGTATTCAGGCCGACCGGCGTGCCTTGATAGACATCGCCCACATCCACCAGCAGCGAATCGGGAAATTCCTTCCGCCAGCGGCGGATCTGCGTGGCGCAGCGGGCGAGGCCGCCGACATCCCCGAGTCCGTCGTAAGTTTGGGTCGGCACGATGTGCCCGTGCAGATCGGTGGTGTGGAAAATGGAGATGGTCTTCCCGCGGCGCTCCGCCGCCGCACGCCCGGTGAGGGTCGCACCCAGCAAGGCTCCGCCCGTGGCGAGGAACCGGCGACGGGAAACGGGGGCGAAGCAGGTGTCCTTCATTTCCCGCAAAGGGGCCACGAATCGACCCGCCCTTCAATCCCCAATCCCGGACTCAGCGCTCGCCGGAAAGATATTCCTGGATCACCCCCGGGTTCCCGATGAGGCGGGGCATGGAATTCCCGCCGGACGAGTCCATCGCCTCGGTCTCGCCGAAGACGCGCCGGAACATCCGCCGCAGCATCTCCATGCCACCACGCGCCTCGGGAGACCGCGCGTGCAACCGGTCCTTCTCCTTCGCAGCGTCGTAGTCCCAGGCGAACGACGGCCGCAACGCCACCCCCCGCTCATCCCAGGCTCGGCCTTCCCCGAACCTCAGATCCGCCAGCCACAGCCCGCCCGGCGCTTCCCGAGCGATCCACCAGCCCTTGGAAAACTCCCGGACGGTCTTCACCTCGCGCGCATCGGCATGCCTCGCCATCGCCGCCTCGCCCTTCGGCACGATCACCCAGCGCACCGGCAGTTTCGGGTCGTCGAAGACCGAGCGGTACCCGATCCAGATTTCTCCGGGCCGATCCACCAAGGTCCGCCACAGCAGGATATTGAAAGGGGTCGGTGCCTCCATCCGCCGCTGCCAGGTCACCCCGCGCCGCGCCAGATCGCCCTCGACCTGCCGGCTCACCGTGTGCTTCGC
>CAMLOZ010000620.1 GCA_946481625.1 uncultured Haloferula sp.
ATTTCAAGAATCCCATTCATCCTATCCATCCCGGTCCAAGCGGGAGGGGATGGCTTCCGATCAAGGCACCAGCAGGAAATCCGCGACGACCATGCGGTGATCGCTGCGGCGGGTGGTGATCGCGGCGCAGCGGATGGCGCGGAACCGGTGGGCGGAGGCGTGGATCTGGTCGATCCGCTGGACCGGGATGCGGCGCTGGTAGGTATTGTCCCAGCCGGTCCCGGCCTCGATGAAGGCGTCTTCGAAATTCGCCTTCAGCAGGCTCAGGATCGGATCGGTGGGGGGGGCATTGAAATCGCCGCCGATGATCGCGGGGCGGCCCGGTGCGGTATCGGCGAGGATCTGCAAGGTGTGCCACAGCTCGGTGCCGCGGCTCTGGCGGTTGTCACGATGGGTCTTCCAGCACTCGCTGCTCCAGAGGCGCAGGTCGGTCGCGGCGGTGGCGAGGTGGACGTTCACCACCTCGATCTCCGTGCCGTCCGGACGGATCACGGTGACCTGCTGATCGCGGTAGAGGGGATTGCGCACCTCGCGGTTGATGCTCCAGCGGGTGACGATGCCGTTGTCCTTGTGGGTCCGGTAGTCGCCGCGGCCGTGGTAGAGGCGGTCGGCCACATGCTTCACGTGGTAGGGCATCGCTTCCTGCAGCAGGACGATGTCCGGTTCCCACTGCTGGATGTCCGTGGCGGGGTCGCTGCCGCCGCCGTAGTTGAAGAACTTGCAATTCAGGGTCAGCACGCGGATCAGCGGCTGGCCGTCGGCGAGGCCCGCCGGACCGGGCTCGGGAGCGGACTTCCCGATATTCGCGATCACCCGGGCCTCATCCGCGCCGAGCAGGATGGTGATCGCCCACACGCCGGTAAGCACCAGCGAGAGCGGAGCGCGCAGGAACCAAAAGGCGGCGATGGCGAAGAGCAGGCCGATGCCGCCCCAGATCCAGATCGGCATCACGGTGAAGGCCGCCATGGCCTCCGGCTGGCGCGCGAAGGCGAAGACCGTGACCAAGTGCAGCAGCAGCGACAAGCCGACGAGGCTCCATCCGGCTCGGCGGCGGAAGCGGGAGGCCTTCATCGTGCCGGGGTCCGGGGGGCTGGCGGCTTCAGAAGGGCAGGCCCATCCCGCCGGTGAGCTTCTTCATCTCCGCGGCGGAGACTTCCTTGCCCTTGTTGATGGCTTCCTGGACGCCCTTGAGCACGAGATCCTGGAGGAAATCCACGTCCTCGGGATCGACCACCGACTTGTCGATTTTGATCGACTGGACGTCACCGGCGCAGGTGGCCACCACGGTGACCTTGCCGCCGCCGACGCTTGCCTCGACGGTCTTCTTCGCGAGTTCTTCCTGCGCAGCGGCCATCCCGGCCTGCATCTGCTGCGCCTGCTTCATCAGCTTTTGGATATTCATGGGAAAGATTCAAGAGGTGGAGACCCAAGACGCAAGACTTGAGCCAGCTTCGTTGGTACCTGGAACTTATTTCTTCAGCGTCGCTTCGAACATTTCCAGAGCAGTTTGGATGAGAGGATCCTTATAAAATTCCTCCATCGGGTCCACCTTCGGTGCGGCGGGCTCCGGCGGGGCGGCGGGCTCGGGCTTCCACGGCGGGGCTTCGCCGACCGGTTCGGGAAGAGGCTCCGGTTCGTCCGGGGCGATCGCGATCAGGTCGTCGAGCGAGAGGATGGGGCCCTCCGCCTTCGGCGGCGCGGTTTCCACGGTGGCCGGTTCCGGCTCCGGCAGGGGAGCGATCACCGGTGCGGGCTCAGAGGCGATGACCGCGACCGGAGTCGCCGGAGCCACCGGTGCGGGTGCCGCGGCGGGCTCGGCGGCGGGTGCGTAGCTGACAGGGGAGCCGAGATGCTCGGTCGCACCGGCGAGGACCTTGATGACATCCGAAAGGCGGACTTCGCCCAGGGTCTGGACCGCCTTGATCAGGCCGATCTCCAGGTGCAGGCGTTTGTTCGAAGCCCACTTCATCCGGCTCTCCGTCTCGGCGAAAACGTCGATCACGGAGAGCAGGCGTTCTGCGGGATAAGCCTCGGAGGCGGTCTTGAGGGCGGCCCACGTGGCGGCGGGAATGCCATCGCCGCCCGTCTCGGAATCCAGGCGGGAGACCAGCAGGGCGCGCAGGCCGCCGATCAACTCGCCCAGCAACTGGGAAAGCTCGCGGCCCGCTTCCGCCTCGCGTTGCACGGTGGAAAGCGCGGTCGGCGTGTCGCGTGCCAGCAGGCTGCCGAGCAGGGTGGCCACGGTCTCGCGCGAGGTGAAGCCGAAGACATCGAGCACGTTCGCCTCGGTGATCGTTTCACCGCAGAAGGCCACGAGTTGGTCGAGCATCGACTGGGCGTCGCGCATGCCGCCGTCCGCGCCCTTGGCGATGGCCCATGCGGCGGACTCGTGGAGGTTCACCCCTTCCTCCCGCGCGATGTGGAGCAGGTGCTCGGCGATGGTCTCCGCCGGGATCGGGCGCAGGTCGAAGCGCTGGCAACGGGAAAGGATCGTCGGCAGGATCTTGTGCGCCTCGGTGGTGGCGAAGATGAACTTCACGTGCTCCGGCGGCTCTTCCAGGGTCTTCAACAGCGCGTTGAAGGCCTGGTTGGTCAGCATGTGGACCTCGTCGATGTAGTAGATCTTGAACTGCCCGCGGGCCGGGGCGAAGCGGACCGTCTCGCGGAGCTGGCGAACCTCCTCGACGCCGTTGTTCGAGGCACCGTCGATCTCGAGCACGTCGAGCGAACGGCCC
>CAMLOZ010000621.1 GCA_946481625.1 uncultured Haloferula sp.
GCTCGCGCAGGGGAGGAATATATAACTCGATGATATTCAATCTGTAATATAGATCCTCACGAAAAGTCCCGAGTTGGACCCGGGAGCGGAGATCGACGTTGGTTGCGGCGATAACGCGTGTATCGGTCTTGAGCATCTTGTTCCCGCCGACCCGGAAAAACTCCCGGTCCTGGAGGACATTGAGCAACTTGGGTTGGAGTTCCTGGGGAAGGTCGCCGATTTCATCGAGGAACAGGGTACCCTTCGAGGCCACCTCGAAGCGGCCCGCCCGTGAAGCCGTGGCACCGGTGAAGGCCCCGCGCTCATGGCCGAAGAGTTCGGACTCCAGCAGTTCCCGCGGCAAGGCCGGGCAGCTCACGGTGATGAACTCCTCCCCGGAGCGACGGCTCATGCGATGGATTTCCCGGGCGAAATAGGTCTTTCCGGTTCCGCTCTCCCCCGTCAGCAGGATCGTGCTGTCGAGCGCGGCGGCCTTTTCCATCCGGCGGAGAAGCTCGCGAACTTTCAAACTGGAACTCTTCATGCTGCCGCGGGCCGCCTTCGCCACGGGCGGGAGAGCTTCGGCGGGCTCCTTCCGTTCCCTCCGCAGTTCCCGGAGCAAGTCGAAGAGACGTTTCAGTTCGAAAGGTTTGGTGAGATAATCCGCAGCACCGGCACGCAACGCCTTCACGGCGGTTTCCGCATCGTTCAAGCCGGTGAGCATGATCACCGGAAGGTCCCGATGATGCTCGCGCAACCGGGCCAGGGTCGAAATCCCGTCCATGTCGGGAAGCCCGTGGTCCAACACCACCATTTCCGTGCTGTCCCCGGCAAGCGCCAGCGCTTCCTTACCCGTGCCAGCCGCCACCGGGCGCCAGCCGTGATCCTTGGCCGCGATGACAAGCAGTCGCTGGATCGTTTCATCGTCGTCCACGATAAGGAGGTTCGGGGTATCGTCGGGGTAACGGGTCATCAGCGGGGTGGAACGTCGGCAGTATGGCAGGGGTGTCCAGCGTGAACATTCACCTGATCGCGTAGGGAATAAGGCGGGCCATGGGGATTTTTCGTTTCAATCGCCGCCGTGGATGGTGATTTCGAGAGCCTTGAGAAGGGTCTCCGCGGTGCAGGGTTTGGTAACGAAGTATCTTACGCATGCTCCGGCCTCTTTCGCCAGTTTTCCTTTCTCACTTATTCCACTTGCTGCCAATATCTTCACGGAGGGATCGATCTTCATCAGTTCGCGGATGGTGGCCGGGCCGTCCATGACCGGCATCATCATGTCCATGATAACCGCCGAGATTGCATCTTGCGCGGCACGATAGACCTCCAGCGCCTCCGCGCCGTCCGCAGCATCCAGGACCCGATAGCCGAAAGTCTCCAGAGTGTGGCGGGTGATCCGGCGGATCGACGGCTCGTCGTCCACGACCAGGATCGTCTCCCCGTGTCCGCGGGGAAGCTGCGTCATTCCCGGCTCCGGACTGTCTTCCTCCGCCGATCCGAGGGCGGGCAGAACGATGAGGAAGCAAGTGCCCTTGTCGGGATTGCTTGCCGCACGGATGAATCCGCCGTGACTGCGGATGATCGCCAACGAGGTGGAAAGGCCGAGTCCCGTCCCCTTGCCGGCGGCCTTGGTGGTGAAGAACGGCTCGAAGATCTTGTCGAGCAGTGCGGGAGGAATGCCATGACCGGTGTCTTCCACCCGGATCAGCACGTGGGGTCCCGGCTTCACCGCGGACTCCGTCGCGGCGAAGCGCTCGTCGAGATGCACATTTTCCGCCGTGATCGAGATTTCGCCGCCCTCCGGCATCGCGTCGCGGGCGTTCACGCAAAGATTGAGCAGGACCTGGTGGAGTTGTGTGGGATCCCCGTGCACGGTGCGGAGCGTCCGCGGCACGTGGCTGCGGAAGGAGATATTCTTGGGAAAAGTGTCGCGCACGATCTTCTCCACATCTTCCACGAGGCGCCGTGCATGCAATTCGACGCGGCGGCCTTCCATCCCGCGGGCGAACGAGAGCACCTGGTTGACCATTTCCGCACCGCGGCGCGCGCTGGCCTCGAGGGTCGCCAGCAATTCCCTGCCGCGCTCGCCCTGGACATCGCTTTTGAGGAGCTCGATCGACATGCTGATCGGGGAGAGCACGTTGTTGAGATCGTGCGCGATGCCTCCGGCGAGGGTGCCGATGCTCTCGAGCCGCTGGGCGCGGAGGAACTGTTGCTCGAGCTTCTTGTGCTCGGTGATGTCGGTGTTGATGGCGAGGATGCTGGGCGACTTGTCCGCGGAACCGCGGAGAAGGGTCCAGCGGCCTTCGATGACCAGCAGTTTGCCATCACGGCTGACCTGCTCGAGTTCGCCGGTCCACTCGCCGGTGGCGACGACGGTTTCGGACGCTTCCCGGTAAGCGGTGGGATCGCGGTACATCAGTTCCTCCGCGGAGCGGCCGATCGCCTCCTCCGCGGTCCAGCCGTAGAGGCGTTCGGCGCTCTTGTTCCAATAGCGGATCCGGTGATCCAGATCCAGGACGAGAATGGCATCCCGGGCGCGGTCGAGCAGCGAGGCTTGTTCTCGGATCTGTTCGTCCGCCTGCTGGCGGTCGAGCTCGGCGGCGGCGCGAGCCGCGAAGATCTGGAGCGTGGACTGCACCAGGGAGGTCTCTTCCAGCGGCTTCGAGAAGAACACCACCATGATACCGGCCACGGTGCCATCGCGATGGAGAAGCGGGATGCCGGCGTAGGATTCGAT
>CAMLOZ010000622.1 GCA_946481625.1 uncultured Haloferula sp.
AGTCTGCTGGGGGAAGTTTGACTTGATCGGACCGGGCAGGGATAGTTCCGCCATGGTCGTGAAACTGGATGCCAAACGCCGTTTGACCATTCCGGCTTCCCTTGCCGAGATCTCACCGGGCGACGCTTTTGAGGTCAGTTTCGATTCCGATGAAGACGCGTTTGTTTTCCGGCGTGTGACTGTGCACGCCGACCGGCTTGCGATCTTGAAGGAGCGGCCGGTTCCTATGGATGAAATTCCTTCCCGAATTATCTTCGCAAGTGTGGCGGCAAGCCTCTCCCGCAAGGGCAAGAGGACCGTGCCACAGACGGTAGATGAGATGGACCAAGCCATTAAGCAAATGGCGCAGAAGCGTTTCAACCGCGACCGTTGATGTGAGTAAAGTTCATCCTCGCCGCACGAATTCCTCGAAACGCTGCTGATGAAACGCGTGCTCGCGATCCATTGCGGGAATGGGCATAGAGGCCGCGGCACGAAATGAAACGCAAGCCCCGCAGCTACAAGGCCACACCGCAGCAGGTGGATGCCCCTTCCGGCCAAGTCGCCCGGGAGATCGGCCTGCCGTGGAAGCAGGTCGGCATGCCGCGGCTGGTGCTCGGCCGGCGCGAGTGGATCGCCCTGCCGGAGTTCGGCGTCGGCCCTCTCAATGCCAAGACCGATACCGGTGCCCGCACGTCCAGCCTGCACGCGGAGGAGATCCAGGTGACCCCCGACGGCGCATCTGTCTATTTCGTCACCCGGGATCACTACGGCCGCCGCGTGACCTGCGAGGCCCCGGTCACGAAATCCACCCGCGTGAAAAGCTCCACCGGTGTTTCGCGCCGGCGCTACGTGATCGAGACGGAAGCCATGCTTGCCGGCGGATTTATCTGGCGCATCCGCCTGACCCTGGCGAACCGCAAGGACATGCGCAGCCCGCTTCTTTTGGGCCGTCAGGCACTCTCTGGATATTTTCTCATTGACCCGCAGGGGAATCACCTGAAGGGAGCGCTGCGCGATCTCGAAGCGCACTTCCCCGGCTGCCACCGCCCATGAAAATTCTCGTCCTTTCGCGCAACGCGAATCTCTACAGCACCGATGCCTTGGTCAAAGCTGCCGAAGCCCGGGGGCACGAGGTCCGGGTGGTGGATTACCTGCGCTGCTACATGAACATCACCGCGCACAACCCCAAGATGTTCATCGAGGGCGAGGAGCTCATGGCGGATGCCGTGATTCCGCGCATCGGTGCCAGCCACACTTTCTACGGCAATGCCGTGGTCAGGCAGTTCGAGATGATGGGCGTCTTCACCGTAAACGATTCGGTGGCGATCGCCCGCTCCCGCGACAAGCTGCGCAGCATGCAGCTCCTGGCGCGCAAGGGCGTGGGCCTGCCGATCACCGGCTTCGCCCACTCCACCGATGCCACGCGGGAGTTGATCAAGATGTGCGGGGGCGCTCCGCTGGTGATCAAGTTGCTCGAAGGCACCCAGGGCGTCGGCGTGGTGCTCGCGGAAACCGCCAAGGCCGCCGAATCCGTGATCGAGGCCTTCAAGGGCCTGCGTGCGGACATCCTCGTGCAGGAGTTCATCAAGGAGGCGAAGGGCGCGGACATCCGCTGCATCGTCGTGGACGGCAAGGTGGTGGCCTCGATGAAGCGTCAGGCAGCGGAGGGCGAGTTCCGCTCGAATCTCCATCGCGGCGGCACTGCCGAAAAGGTCAAGATCACCCCCGAAGAGCGCTCGGTCGCCATCCGTGCGGCGAAGATCATGGGTTTGAATTTCGCCGGCGTGGACCTCCTCCGCTCCAATCACGGCCCCGTGGTCATGGAAGTGAATTCCTCCCCCGGTCTCGAAGGCATCGAGAAGTCCTCCGGCAAGCCGGTGGCGGACATGGTGATCGATTTCATCGAGAAGTCTGCCGTGAAGCGGCCGAAGCCGCCGAAGCCGACGGACAAGTAAGGAGCCGGGAGCGCCCCTACCGGGAGGGTCCCCATCGGGAGCGCCAGGCGCCAGCCTGGCCGAACCCACCCTAACCGCTCCCTTCCCCCATCCGTAGGCGCGGTGGTGACACCGCGGAAGGACGGGCGGCGAAGAATCACGCGAGATCACCCCCGCGTTCTCACGAACGCGCCTACCCTTCCTCACTACTCCCTATTCCCCGCCCCAAGCCTCATATCCGCTCCTCCGCTTCGCATTTTCCCGATTGTTCCCCGCGGCGGGATTCGTTGAAGTGCGACCCATGCGAAAAGCCTTGCTCGCCACCGCCCTCGTTTCCTCCCTTGCCGCCGCGGAGCCGACGATCATTCCCTTGCCAAAGGAGATGAAGACAGGGGAGGGGAGCTTTTCCGTTGTGGAAAGCGGCGGGGATGGGCGGGCCGGAATTCGGTACGACCGCGGACTCGAATCAGTGGCGAAGCTCTTTGCCGCTGATTTGAAAGAGCGCACCGGCAAGGACGTGCAAGCGGTAAGCGAAGAGATGCGGATCCGGCTTCCCTCCGAGATCCGCCTGGACATCGATCCCTCGCTCCAACTGAAGCCCGGTGGCTACAAGCTCGATGTCACTCCGGAGGCGGTGAAGGTCGTCGGCAAGGACGCCGCGGGCGTCTGGTACGGCACACGTAGTATCATCCAGATGCTTCCGCCGAAAGGCACGGAGAGATGGTTCACCACGGCTGGGATCGACCTGCCCGCCGTTTCCATCACCGACGAACCCCGCTTCGGCTGGCGCGGCATGCACCTCG
>CAMLOZ010000623.1 GCA_946481625.1 uncultured Haloferula sp.
GATCGGGCTGGCCTTGGGCGTCAAACGCTGGCATGACCGCGGGAAGTCCGGCTGGTGGGTCCTGATCGCACTTGTTCCGATCGTGGGTGCCATCTGGAGCTTTGTCGAATGCGGCTGCCTTCGGGGCACCGTGGGGCCGAACCAGTACGGCCCCGATCCCACCTGAGCGCGGAAGGCTCCTTTTCAACGGGTTCTCTTGTCCTTCCGAGGGTCCGGCAATCGCCGGGCACCTTTGGTCCGCCTAGCGGCCTTTGAAGAGAGAAATCTCCGGATCCGGCGATGGCCCGATGTCCTTTGCAATCTTCCCCTGCCCGTGGCATGGGGAAGAATGGCGGGATTCAATCCGTACCAGCCCCCCGCCCCGCCGCGTGAGGAATCGCGGGGGATGCCTTTTCACAGGGTTCTGTTCTCTTTCAAGGGCCGCATCCCGAGGAAGACCTACTGGCTCTATTCCGTACCGGTGAACGTGGCGGTGGTACTGTTGTTCGAGCAACTGCTCGCCCTCGCCGAGATCCGCGGCGCGCCTCCTGTCCGCTCCGCACTGCCCGCCCCCGCCGAGGCCGCCGCCGCGGGACCGCCTTGGCAGGCCTATGCGATGATCGCGGCGTATCTGCCGCTGCTCTGGATCAAGCTCGCCGTGCTGGCGAAGCGCTGGCACGACCAGAACCGTTCGGCGAACTGGCTCATCGTCACCTTCATCCCCGTGATCGGGATGGTGATCAATTTCCTCGAGTGCGGCTGCAATCCCGGGACCCGCGGCGAGAACCGCTACGGGCCGGATCCGATCCCCGATCCCAGAGCCCGCCCGCCGAGCCCGCCGGTGGCGAGGCGGAGGGGCTTGCCTGCCGGGACTACCCGGCCGGCCAAGCAGCCTCCTTGACTTTGGGGCCGCCGGGGAGTCTCGTGGAAGCCCCATGAAAACGATCACCGCAATCCTGGGCACCTGCCTGCTGCTGGTGTCCTCCGGCTCCGGAGCGGCCCCGAAGGGCGATTACACGGGTTCGAAGGAACTCGAAAGACTCAAGACCCTCGCTGGCAAATGGGAGGGATCGATGAAAACGGAAAAGGGCGACACCCCTTTCAACGCCGAGTATCGCGTGGTCTCCGGCGGCAGCGTCGTGGAGGAACGGCTTTTCGCGGGAACGCCGAAGGAGATGGTCACCATGTACCACGACAAGGGCGGCAAGGTGGCGCTGACCCACTACTGCATGCTCTGCAACCAGCCATCGATGCTCCTGAAGGAGAGCGGCGATGCGAGCGTGAGCTTCGACTTCGATCCTTCCTCGGCCATCGACGTCGGGAAGGACGCCCACATGCACGCGCTGACACTCAAATTCGTGGATGCCGACACGCTCGAGCACAACTGGACGCTCTACGAGGACGGCAAGTCCAGCGGGGTCCACACCTTCACGCTGAAGCGGGTGAAGTGAAGCAAGCTCGGTGCGGTATCAGGGATCGCGCCACCGGAAAGGATGAAACATTTGCCCGAGGTAATGGCGCGAGATCTTTTCGCGGATACCGAAAGCCTCGGGTTCGTGGTCCGGACAACGATAGGTGCCGAAGAGGATATCCATGAGCGGCGAGATGTTCGCATAGTTCCCCGCATCCCGCGCGCGGTCGTGATGCCAGTGGTGCAACTCCGGCGCACCGATGAACCAACGCAGCGGACCGATCGGAAGGCGTACGTTCGAATGGATGTAGATGGCCCAGATCCCGCGGAAGGCGATCAGGCCCGTGAGCGTCTCCAGGGGGAAGCCGAGGAGGAAGGCAGGCAGGTTGATCAGGCCCATGGTGTAGACCGTATCAAGCGGATGCTCGCGGTGCGCTGCCAGCCAATCGAGATGCTCGGAGCTATGGTGGATTGAATGGAAGCGCCAAAGGAAGGGCACGCGATGCTGCAGGCGATGTCCCCAATAGACGAAGAAATCGCTGAGCAAAACGACCTCGATCGCTTGCAGCCACCACGGCTGGCTCGTCACCGCGGCGCGGAGACCGGCCGGAACCAGGCCATCCAGATGATCCGCCCCCAAGGTGAGCAAGCCCACCACCAGACCGCTCCAAAGGAGATACTGCCCGAGGAAGAAACACAGGTCCATCCACCACTCCGGCCGGAAGAATCGCTGCCCCGGCTTGGCCGGAAAGGCCAGCTCCAACGGACGGAAGACCAAGCACAGGAACAAGAAGCTCCCGCCCGTCCCGAGTAGCATGCCCGGCAAGTTCACGGCTCTTCCGACTTCTGTTCGGTCCCGGTTCCGTGCTGCTCCCAGGCGCGGTCCGGTTCATCCCCCGAAATGAAGTCCGCTCCCTCGATCACGCCGCCGATGCTCTTGGATCCCGGCAGCAATCGCCTCGGCTTTCCATCCTGCATCGGACCCGGGGTCGGCTTGATCACAATTCCCCCGGGAGGGACGCCATCCCCGTCGCCTTCAAGCTGTTCGAAAATGATTCCCGACTTGGAAGTCGACATCAAGGTCTCCTCCATGTCGGGTGCCGCTCCCTCAACGGGGAATATCCGATTCACGATCTTCCCGCCTTCGGCAGGTGCCGGTGGTGGAGCCGGAGCAGCCTTTCGCTGGCGCATCCATACGTAGCCGCCGCCGGCTCCGAGCGCGATGCACAGTGCCAGCGCCCGGAACCATGGAGCCGATGAGAACCTCGCCATATCCAGTCGCTTATCGCCCGCGGACAAGCGGGTCAATGCGAGCCG
>CAMLOZ010000624.1 GCA_946481625.1 uncultured Haloferula sp.
GGCCACCCTTGCGCATCGGCTCCTTGTTTTCTTTCTTACCCCGGCCGGAGCCCGATTTCTTTCCTCCGCCCGCGACTTTGTTCACCGTTGCCCAGGCTCGGGCCTCGGCTTCCTTCTTCGGGACGCCACGTTCTTCGTAGCCTTCCTCGATGTGCTCCGCCTGACGCTTCTGCTTGTCAGTGTAGCTGGATTTATCTCCTCGTGGCATGACTCGGTTTCCTTTCTGACGTTGAGGGTTTCGATTGAAGGGACGGCTCCTCAGCGAGCCGTCGGCTCGGAAATTTCTTCAAGGGTCTCGGCAACCATCTCGGGCGCGTACATCCGCGTGGCGAGGTCGCCCAACGAAACGATCCCCACCAGGCGTTTGTCGCGGTCCAGCACCACCAGGCGCCGCACCTGGTGATTTTCCATCATGGCCGCCGCATACTCCGTGCTCTCGTCGTGGAAGCAGTAGAGCACCTCGCGGGTCATCACACGGTCCACCATGGTCGTCGAGGGATCGAGACCTTCCGCGACCAAACGGATGGCGATGTCCCGGTCCGTGACCATCCCGACCACGCGCTCGCCGTCGCATACGGGAATCATTCCCACATCGAGGTCGCGCATCAGGCCTGCGGCCAAGCTGGCCGGGTCACCGGGAGAGATCACCTGCGGTGCCGGCGTCATGATCTCGTGGACTTTCATGGTTGCCGGTTCTCTCCAGCAATCGCCGTTCCGCACCTCGGAACCCTTCATCCGCCAAACATTCCGCGCCCTCGAACGGAATCCCCCGTTGCAGCCGGCAACCTCGCCCCCGTGCAGAACGCGGCGGCTGAAAAGTTCTCTTATACCCCCGCCGCCGGATCCCTTTGTACCATGGGACGCCTCTCCGATCAGTACGAAGTCCGCTTTGTCCGCCTTCGCGGCCAAGGGATCAAGCCCGCCCTGGCCGAGCGACCGCGCCGACGCCGCCAGATCCGCAAGCCCGATCGCCGTATTCATCACACCATGTCCTCCCGGGCGAGAAGTTGGCGGACCTCTTCGTCGCCCGTCTGCGAAAAGTCGTCATAAAATTCTCCCACGCTCGAAAAACCCTCCGGCACGAGCGGGCAGATCACTTCGTCCACGCGGGCCTTCAGCGCTTCAAAAGCTTCCTCGCTCGCCACCGGTACCGCCACCACGCAACGCCCGGCCCCGCGTCGCCGCAGGGACTCGACCGCAGCCGCCATGGTCGCTCCGGTGGCAAGGCCGTCATCCACCGCGATCACAGTCCTCCCCGCGACCTCCAGCGGCGGTCGCCCCGGGCGATATGCCTCTTCCCTGCGTTGCAACTCCACCTGCTCCATCTGAAGCACCTGCCGGATCACCTCCCCGGGATTCGGCATCCCTGCGAGCATCCAGTCGTTCAGGATTGTAACACCACCGCTCGCAATCGCGCCGATCGCCACCTCGGGCTGTTCCGGAAGCCCCAGCTTGCGCACAACCAGCACATCCAGCGCGAGATCCAGGTGCGCCGCGATCTCCGCCGCCACCGGCACTCCCCCGCGCGGCAAGCCGACCACGAGGGTAGAGGGTGCCCACTCGCGCTGCGAAAGCAGCTTCGCCAGCTTGCGCCCTGCATCGCGCCGGTCCCGGTAGAATCCGTCGCCGTTCATCTTCCCCCCCGATACGCATCGTCCATGCCACCGGCCCGTGGATCGCGCAGCCTCCTGCATGCGCTGGATTTCCGCAGCTTCCTCTCCCTGCCGTGGCGATTTGCATGGACCAAACGCGCATTTTGAAACGCTCCGACCGCCGGGCACCCCGCTTCCCCCGCGGCTACGGACGGCATGCGAGCTGCGATCACGTCCGCAGGCTAACGCACCACTCGCGATGAAACTGAACTCATGCATCGATCTCTTCTTCGATCAGATCCGTGATCTGCTGAGCGTGGAGAGACAGTTGCAAGACTCCCTCCCGGACTTGCTCCGGCGTGCCCAAGCACCGGGTCTGCGTCGCGTGATCTCCGATCACATCCCTGAAAACCGCCGCCAGCGCGAACGCCTGGAAGCCATCTTCACCGAACATGGCGTCAGGATCGGCAACGACGTTTCGAAGGCCATGGCCGGTCTCATCGAAGGCGGCGACGAACATCTCGCCGCTGCCGATGATCCGCGCGTCGCGGACCTGCTGATCATCGCGCACTGCAGCCGCATCAAGCACTACGAGATGGCAGGCTATGGCTTCGCGGCGTGCCTGGGAGACTGCGTCGGTTTCGCCAAGGAAGCCGGGATCCTCAACGAAATCCTGGGCGAGGAACGCGCCATGCACCTTGCGCTGCTACAGGCCGCCGCGAGCCTTTTCGCCCCCTGCACTTTGGAGGGAGGTGTGCGTTGAAGTTCCTCCGCGATAACGGACTCTCGCTCGTGCTCGCGTCCCTCTTCCTGCTCTTCTGGAGCGCGCAGGCTGTGACCGGCTACCAAGTGCACCGGCAGGACGCCCTCGTTCACCAGCGGGCACCTGGAAGTTTCGGCGAATACCTCAAGAGCGGTCACTTCTGGCAGGCCACCGGCGAGAATTGGGAAAGCGAGTTCCTACAGATGGGATTCTATGTCTGGCTCACCACCTTCCTCTATCAGCGGGGCTCCGCCGAATCCCTCGATCCCGACAAGGAAGAAGAACACCGCGAACGCAATCAGGCTTCCAAGGCCCGCGCGAGTTGGTTCTATCGCAATTCG
>CAMLOZ010000625.1 GCA_946481625.1 uncultured Haloferula sp.
GCCTCGATCGACGCCGGCGAACCGCTCGTCATCGCCCTCCCCGGCGGTTTCACCATCGGCGAAACCAAGATGCGCGGCGTCGAATCGAAGGGCATGCTCTGTGCCGCCGGCGAAATCGGCCTGACCGATGCCGAAGACGGCCTGATGATCCTGCCGCACGACTTCCCGGTCGGGAAGCCGGTGAAAGAGCTCTTCGATAGCGACGTGCTGCTGGAAGTCGAGGTCACCCCCAACCGCCCCGACCTCCTGAGCCACTACGGGATGGCCCGCGAGATGGCGACGCTGCTGGAAGTTCCGCTCACGCCGCTTGAGATTCCTGCCCGCGATTCGCTAACAGCCGACGGCGTAAAGATCGAAGCGCCCGATGCCTGCCCCTTCTACACCGCGGTGAAGATCTCCGGCGTGAAGGTCGCCGATAGCCCCGGGTGGCTCGTCGAGCGGCTCGAGTCCATCGGCCTGCGCCCGATCAACAACATCGTGGATATCACGAACTTCGTGCTCCACGAAATCGGTCAGCCGCTCCACGCCTTCGATGCCTCCAAGGTTTCCGGCTCGCTTGTGATCCGCACGGCGAAGGAAGGCGAGGCGTTCCTCGCTCTCGATGGCGAAACCTACCCGCTTCAGGCGGAGGATTGCGTGATTTCGGACGAAGCGGGACAGGCCCTCGCCCTCGGCGGCGTGATGGGCGGCGCGGAAAGCGGAGTGACCGAATCCACCACCGAGATCCTCCTCGAATCGGCCTACTTCACCCCCTCGCGGATCCGCCGCACCTCCCGCCGGACAGCCCTCTCCTCCGATTCCTCCTACCGGTTCGAGCGCGGGGTGAATCCCGACGGAGTCCTTGCCGGTTCGGCATTGGCGGTAAAACTCATTCTCGAAATTGCAGGCGGCACGGCGTCCCCGGCCACGATGGCGGCTGGCGCAGCGCCGGTGCTGACCAAACCGGTGACTCTGGACCTCTCCCGACTCGACCAGCTCACCGGTGCCAGCATCGCTCATGAGGAAGCTGCCACCATTCTCACGCGTTTGGGCCTCTCGAAAACGGCCGATGGCTCGTGGTCCGTGCCGTCCTTCCGCGCCGACCTCCAGCGCCATATCGACCTGGTGGAGGAGATCGTGCGGGTGAAGGGCCTCGATGCCGTGCCTTCGCGTTTCAGCGGGACCTTCGTGCCCTCCAGCCCGGTGGATGCGGCCTACGATGCCGACATGCGCGTGCGCGAACGCCTCGCCGGGCTGGGATTCCACGAGTGCCACACGATCAAGTTGATCGCCGATTCCCAAGTCGCCGACGCCCTTCCCCTGAAGCCCCTTCTACCGGGAGACACCATCCGAGTGAGCCTTCCCCTGAGCGAGGATCATGCCGTGATGCGCCCGAGCCTGATCCCCGGGCTGGTCGCTTCGGCGGCGCGGAACATCCGTCAGGGCACCAAGGCGCTCCGCTTGTTCGAAATCGGTCGGGTGTTCCGGAATGCGGGCGGCGGCAAGGCGAAGGACCTTGAGAGCGATGCCCTCGGGATCCTGCTGTCCGGTCCGGCGCTCCCGCCCGGATGGGCCACGACTGAAACCGCGGCGGACCTCTACGACCTGAAGGCCGTCATCTCGGCCCTCGTGCCGGTGGCTTTGCTCCAGTTGCTGCCCCGGAACCGCGACGGCTTCGCGCTCGCCTGCGATATCCAGGCGGACGGACAGAATCTCGGCACTTTCGCGATGGTGCTGCCAGCCCGGCAGCGGGAAGCGGATGCCTCCGGGCCGATCTTCGTGGCGGAGCTGGATTTGCCGAAGTTGCGGAAGTTCGTGGCGGGGAAGGCGGAGATCGTGGATCTGCCGCAGTTCCCGGGATCCTCACGGGACCTGGCGATGGAAGCCCCTGCTTCCCTGGCGAATGTCGAGATCGAGAAGGCGCTGGCGAAGGTGAAGGAGCCGCTGCTGACGGGCTTCGAGTGCTTCGACGTGTTCAGCGACCCGACGGGGCAGAAGCTGGCGGCGGACCGGAAGTCGATCGCCTACCGGATGCACTACCGGGCGGCGGACCGGACGCTCAAGGCCGAGGAGATCGATGCGGCCCACAAGGCCGTCGTGGCGGCACTGACGGCGGGGCTGCCGGTGACGCAGCGCTGAAAGAGCGCGGTCAGCTCAGGTCGCCGGCGGTGACGGAGGTCTGCTCGCGGGAGCCGAGGGCCCTGGCTTGGAGGATGACTCGCTGGGCGGAGGCGTCGAAGCGGTAGCTGTGGCAGTTCGGGCAGAGGACGGCACCGGCACCGACGATCGAGTCGCAGCCTTCGCACACCTTGTAGCCTTGGGGGTTGGCGGCGATCTTGGCGGCTTTGGCCTGGCGGGATTCGGGATCTTGGGGCGCAGAACTCATTGGTTATCAAACATAAAGAAGCGGCACCGGGGACCGGGGCCGCTTCGGAAATTCAAACAACCGTCCGTAAAGCGGCTCAGGCGATCGAGGCGATGGCCTTGGCGGCCTTGCTCTTCAGGTTGGCGGCCTTGTTCTTGTGAATGAGGCCCTTCTTGGCGGCCTTGTCAACGGCGGACGAGAACTCGGCGAGGGACTGGCCGGCGGCGGGCTTGTCGGCAGCGGCGACGGCGGCGAGAGTCTTCTTGCGGAGGGTCTTGATCGCGGTCTTGCGAGTGCGGTTGCGCTCGGTGCGGACCTTGGTCTGGCGGACGCGCTTGAGGGCGGACTTG
>CAMLOZ010000626.1 GCA_946481625.1 uncultured Haloferula sp.
CCAGCGCGGGCTACACCTTCCTTTTCGCCGGCTTCTGGGATTGCTGGCTGGAAGGCACCAACAACTGACCGCCCCGGGGGCGCGGAGCCTGTAAAGACCGGGTACATCGTTTACACCTGTTCGGGGACATCGTTTACACATTTTGCCCGTGGCCGGCGGGGGCTTCCGGCGGCCGGCCGACGGTCCGTTCCGTCAGGACGCCGCAACCGCCGCCGCCCTTTTCGCGGTGGTCCCCGAAGTCGATCACCCCGAGCTTCTTCCAGCAGTAGAAGACCTCCAGACGGCCCTCCCCGGCGTCGCGCAACGCGACCTCCTCGCCGCTGAAAGCCTCGCCGATCGTCCACAGCACGCCGCGCAGCGAGAAGGCCCCTTTCGTGCCGACCTTCCTCACCAGATCCCCCGCTCCGTACCACTCGCCCGCCTCCGGCAGCCGGGCCGGCAGCGCGCGTTGCGAGATCCGGTAGCGGCTGGCGGGCACCGCTCCTCCCAAGGCCTCGTGCGGGCGCTCGTGGTTGTAGATCTCCCGCCACGATCCGAAGCTCTCGCGGCAGTGTGGCAGGTCCAGCCATTCGGTGGTCCGCGACAGCACCTCGGCCTTGAACGTGCGGTGGAAACGCTCCTCCTTGCCCTGGGTCTGCGGATGGCGGGGGCGGCCGTGATAGACCTTCACGCCCAGCCTCAGCAGCCATGCCTCGAACTTCGTGAAGGCGCCCGCGGAATCGCCCCACGGCTTGCCGTTGTCGCAGAGGATGGCGGCCGGCAGGCCGTGGATCGAAAAGGCCCGTTCCAGGAGCGGCCGCACCTCGCCGGCGCTCTCGCCGCCGCAGGCCTCCAGCAGGATGTTGAAGCGGCTGTGGTCGTCGAGCACCGTCAGGGGATGGCACGGCCCGCCGCCGCGGGTCCGGATCCAGCCCTTGAAATCCATCTGCCAGAGCTCGTTGGAAGAGGCACGCTCGAAGCGCTCCCAGCCCTTGCCGGACGGCCCCGCGGGGATCTCCAGCAGGCGGTGGCGGCGCAGGATCGCGGTGATCGTGCTGGCCGACGGCACCGCGGCGATCCCGCGGTTGAGCAGCCAGTGGCGGATCTTGCGACCGCCCCATGCCGGATGCCGCCGGCGGACTTCAACGATCCGGGCTTCCATCTCCGCGGCGGTCTTGCCGGGACTCCTTGCAGGGCTGCGCGGGCGCTCCTCCAGACCCTCCGCGCCGCGCTCGCGATACCGTCCCAGCCACTTGTAGGCGGTCGGGGCGGTGATCAGGAAACGCCGGCACAGTTCCCGCACGTTCGCCCCGTCGCGCAGGGCGAGTTCCACAAAGTCACGCTTGAGTGTCATCGTATCGCAAGTGGCCCAAGGCATCGTTTTTCCTCCTCGCCGGAAGTGTAAACGATGTCCCCGAACACCTGTTAACGATGTACCCGGTCTGTACAGGCTCCGCGCCCCCGGTCGATCCCTTCGGGATCGGGAGGCGCAAGGAGGCCGCCTAGGCCAGGATATCCTTCACCACCTTCGCCGGCTCCACACCGGTGAGGCGCTGGTCGAGACCCTGGAACTTGAAGCTGAGCTTTTCATGGCTCAACCCGAGTTGGTGCAGGATCGTCGCGTGCAGGTCCCGGACATGCACCGGGTTTTGGACGATGTTGTAGCTCATCTCGTCGGTCTCGCCATAGGCCTGTCCGCCTTTGATTCCGCCGCCCGCCATCCAGAGCGAGAAGCAGCGGGGATGGTGATCGCGGCCGTAGTTGGTTTCGCTCAGGCCGCCCTGGCAATACACCGTGCGGCCGAACTCTCCGCCGCAAACGACCAGCGTGTCCTCCAACATCCCGCGCTGTTTGAGATCCTGGATCAAGCCGTAGCACCCTTGGTCCACGTCGAGGCACTGCGAACGAAGGTCGCGCGGCAGGTCGCCGTGCTGGTCCCAGCCGCGGTGGAAGATCTGCACGAAGCGCGTACCGCGCTCCAACAGACGCCGCGCCATCAGCGCCGAACTTGCGAAGGTCCCGCGCGTCTTGCTGTCCTTCCCGTAGAGCTCGTAAACATGCTCCGGCTCGCCCGACATGTCCGCGAGTTCTGGTACGGAAGCCTGCATGCGGAAGGCCATCTCATACTGCTGGATCCGCGTCTGGATTTCCGGATCGCCCACCGCCTCGTAAGAGCGCTGGTTCATCGCATTCAGCCCGTCGAGCATCTTGCGGCGCAGGTCGCGCGAGATTCCGGGCGCGTCCTGCAGATACAGCACCGGATCCCCCTTCGAGCGCAGCGCCACGCCGGCATGCTTCCCGGGCAGGTAACCTGCACCCCATAGCCGCGCGGAAATCGCCTGCACGTTCGCATACGGCGAGGTATGGGTGGCATGCAGCACCACGAAAGTCGGCAGATCCTCGTTCATGCTGCCGAGGCCGTAGGACAGCCAGGAGCCGAGCGAGGCCTTCCCCGACTGCATCGATCCGGTGTACACGAGTTGGTTCGCGGGCTCGTGGTTGATGGCCTCCGTATGCATCGATTTGATGACGCAGAGGTCGTCGGCCATTTTCGCCGTCCACGGCAGCAACTCGCTGATCCACACGCCGCCCTGGCCGTGCTGCGCGAACTTGAAGATCGTGGGTGCCAGCGGAAAGGCCGCCTGCCCCGAGGTCATGCCGGTCAGGCGTTGGCCTTCCTTGGCCAGCCAATCCTTCAGGTCT
>CAMLOZ010000627.1 GCA_946481625.1 uncultured Haloferula sp.
CCGCGATGCCACCCTCCCTCCGGCTGAAAGCGAGATCGAATTGCCCTCCTCGGGAAGCGCCCGGCTGGTCACGGTAATCAACAAGGCGGACCTCGAAGTCGATTCCGGTTGGTCCGGAAAAAATGGTGTAAAAATATCCTGCACAACGGGTGATGGGTTTGTGGATCTGCGTTCAGCCATTCGCGTGGCCCTCGATTTCGGCGAGGCCGACTGGGGCGAGCACGCAGTTGCCATCAACACTCGCCACCGGGACTGCCTGCGGCGCGCCGCGGCCTGCCTGACCGCTGCGGACGCCCTTCTTGCAGGGGGGCAACCACCCGAACTCGCCGCCTTGGAACTCCGCGAGGCTCTCCAGGCCCTCGGCGAGATTGCAGGGAAAGTCGATGCCGAGGAAGTGCTTGGCGCGATCTTCAGCAGCTTCTGTATTGGGAAATGAAGATCGTCGTCCTCACCGGTGCCGGGATCTCCGCGGAGTCGGGCGTGCCCACCTTCCGTGGCTCGGACGGTCTATGGGAGGGGCATCGCGTGGAAGACGTCGCCACCCCGGAGGCCTTCGAGCGCGATCCGCATCTGGTGCATGCCTTTTACAACGTCCGCCGGGCCAAGCTGCTCGATGGCACGATCGACCCGAATCCCGCCCATCTCGCCTTGGCCAAGCTCGGTCGCTCGAAGGACCACCGGCTCCTGCTGGTGACCCAGAACATCGACGACCTCCACGAGCGCGGCGGATCGCCCGACGTGCTGCACATGCACGGCGAACTGCTGAAAAGCCGCTGCACCGATTGCGGGGCGGTCGCCGCTTGCCTCGAGGATCTGGGCCGCGCTTCCGTGTGCAAGGCTTGCGGGAACCTCGATTGCCTGCGCCCGCATGTTGTCTGGTTCGGTGAGATGCCCTTCGGCCTCGACGAGATCGCGGCGGCCATTTCAGAGGCGGACCTTTTTGTGGCGATCGGCACTTCGGGCCTCGTGTACCCCGCCGCCGGCTTCGTCTCCTGGGCCCGGCAGTCCGGAGTGAAGACGCTCGAGATCAACCTTGAGGAAAGCGCCGGCAGCGGCATCTTCCACGAAAGCCGCCGCGGCAGGGCGGGGGACCTCGTGCCGCTCTGGGTGGACGAATTGCTCACTCGTTGAACCGTTCCGGACATCGCTGTTTCGCGCAAGGATCGGGGTTGATTTCCCGTTGAAAGCGCAGACCCTTTGACTCCATGAACTTTCGCGCCGGGATGCCGGTTTTTTGGACCCTGATCACCGTTGCCGGCTTGTCGGCTGCCACGGTGAGCCCGGATTCCAAGGAGCAGGTGCCGGACATCGCGGGACAGATCGCGAAGCTTTCCGACGATTCCTATCCGGTCCGTGAAAGCGCCACCCGCGAACTGTGGAAACTCGGGGAAGCGGCCTTGCCCGGACTTCAGCAAGCCGCCCGCGGTCGCGATCCGGAGGCCGCCATCCGCGCGCGCGATCTGGTCCGCAAGATCGAGCTAGGCATTCTTCCGGACAGCTCGTCGAAGATCGTCGAACTTGTCATGCGCTATGACCAAGGGTCGAAGGATCTTCGCCAGCGCGTGATCCGCGAACTGCGGAACGAGCGTGCCTACCGCCAGATCCTCAAGCTCTACGCACTGGAGAAGGACCGCGAGACGCTCGCCATGCTAGACGTGGAGGTGCAGGGCGTCGCGCTGGACGCCGCCCGCGAGTGCCTGAGCACCGATCCTCCCGATATCCGCAGCGCTTTCGACTATCTCAAGATGGCGCATCCGCGGGCGGGCGAATACATGGCCATGGCCGGCATCCACCGCAGCGCGGGTACCTTGGAGAAGGCCATCCGAGAGTGCGGCGAAGCGGCCGATCCCGATCACCTCCAGCGCTTCTGCCTGCTCGCTACTGCGGGCCGCTTGAGCGAGGCGGCGGACGAAGCGGAGCGGGCCGGTCTCGAGGTGATCTCGGCTCGGCTCAAGATGCTCGCCGGAGACCCCTTGCCTTGGCTCGCCGTTGCGCCTTCCTCGCCGCAGGCGCCTTCACCTCCCGGCTTGGCCATCTATCGCGAGGTCGCCGCTTCCCTCTGGCGTGGCGAAGGACCCGATGCCAACGATCTCCGCGAACTCCGCCGGCTGGCCCGTAGCGGCGATGAGGACGATCAGGTGAAAACCCTGATGCTTCTTTTCCTCATCGGCGATCATGAGGAGGCCGAGGGCCTGCTCACCAAGCTCGCCCCGACCGCGGCCTTCACCCACTTCGACACCACCGAGCGCGTCGATGACGCCCTGAGGTCCATCGGCATCGATCCGGCGAAGCCCGAGTACACCGCATGGGCTGCCAAGCGCTTCCATGTCTTCCTGGAGGCGCCGGAGACCGAGCGCAACGAGCTGGCGGAACTGGAGACGCTGGGATCCTTCCTTGAGCGGCGCGGCCTCTACCGCGAGCTCGAAGAAGCCTTCGTGCCGTCGCTGGTGGAGTTGTCCGAGGCAAGTCAGGACGACTTCCTGATGCTGATCACCCGGTTGTTCCCGCAGGGGGCCGACGACCGTTCACCCCCCGTCATCCGTCCCGTCCTCAAGGCTGCGGCAGCCTACGCGGGCGATGACGAGATGCGCTGGGTGCAGGTGGTCGAGCACCTCTTCGATGCTTACGGGAGCCCCGCGCAGGTTTGGAGTTGGCTCGCACAGATGGAGCCGGAGATGGACC
>CAMLOZ010000628.1 GCA_946481625.1 uncultured Haloferula sp.
TCCTGGGGCGAATCCATGCGGCTGTCCCGGCCGCAATGGCTTTCGCCGGAAGCCATGCTCCGAGTGGTGGAGGAGTTCGCCGGGGAGAGCCTCAACTTCGGCGACATCTATGCCCGTCTGATCTCAACGCCCTGACCCGCCGTGCAGCACCTGCCGAAGGCCATCGATGAAGCGGGTAACCGCAACCACTTCCATGAGAACCATTGGAAGCGCGTCGGCATCGACCTGCTCAAACATCACCTTGGCGACCTTGCGGGCCTCTCCTTGTTAGACTACGGCTGCGGTCGCGGCGAGACGCTGCGGCTCGCCGCGGAATGCGGCATGCAGGCGCAGGGCACCGACCTCGATCCGGAATGCGTCGCGATCAGCCGGGCTCACGGGGAGGCAGTGGTGCTCGCCAGCCCGCAGGATCCGGTGGCGCAGTTCGGGGAGAAGTCTTTCGACGTGGTCACCTGCTTTCATGTCCTCGAGCATGTGGACCGGCCGAAGGAGATCCTCACGGCTCTCGGAAAAATCGCCCGCCGTTGCGTCGTGCTCGCCGTGCCGAATCTGCGGGCCCTGCCGCGCCCGCGCTTCATCCGCCGCGAGCCTCATGCCGTGAACGAAGGTCATTTGCAGGGCTGGGATCATTCGCATCTCCGGAACCTCGCCGAACGGCACTGCGGCTTGCACATTGAAGCCTGGGCTCACGACCATTGCCGCGTACCGGTCATCGGTGATCTCGTATCCCGCATTGCGGGGGACAAGGTTCTCGTCTCGCTGGAGACCGGCCTCTTCGTGCGCCTCTTCCCGTTCCACTCCGCCTCGCTCATCGCGCTGATGACACCTGTCGCGCCATGATCCGCATCGTCATGTTGGGCCGGACGGGGAACAACCTCTTCCAATACGCCCTCGGCCGGGTTCTCGCGGAGAAGCACGGCGTGCCTCTCGTGTTGGACGGTTCGTGGTTCGATCCACCGGGCTGGGCCTTGGTGTCCTGCCTGAAGCGCCTCGACCTGAAGGTCCGCGTCCAGCAACGCATGCCCTTTGCGGCCCGCGTGATGCGAAAGCTGAGCGGGCGGCACTTCTGGGAATTCCGCGGCGTTCCGGTCCTGAAGGAATCTCTGGCGGACCACCGTTTCGACCCGCGCTTTCTCACCGCGCCGGCGTCCTGCGTGATCATGGGCTATTTCCAGACGCCCAAGTACTTCGCCGGTTTTGAAGAGGTTTTGCGCGGGGAATTCCGTACGGATCGTCTTCCTTGGCCGGATGCGACCCGGCGGATGGCGGACCTCATGGAATCCGGCCCAAGCGTGGCGGTTCATGTGCGGCGGACCGACTACATCGGCAATCCCGACGCGGAAGTCTGTGGCCCGGATTACTACCGGAGGGCGATGGATCGCCTTCGCTCGCGTGTCGAAGGCGTGCGCTTCCATCTGTTTTCCGATGATCCCGCTTGGTGTCACGAGCACCTCGCCGGTATGGACGCGGAGGTCTGCGCCCTGCCGGAGGCGAACGGCGATCCGCTCCACGACCTGCACCTGATGAGCCGGGCGCGACATCACATCATTGCGAACAGCAGCTATTCCTGGTGGGCCGCGTGGCTCGGCCTCAAGCCGGGCCAGCAGGTCTTGATGCCGGACGTCTGGTTTCGCAGCGGCATGATTGCTCCCATCGGGGAGAAGCGCCTCTCCGGCTGGGAGACCGTGGAAACCGGCAGCCGCCCGCATCAACAGGCATGACCCGCCCCCTCCGCTGGCTGACCTGTGCTCCCCGCGACTACTGCGGCGATGAGGCATATTTCTCCCGCGATACCGGGCTTCTCTGCCGCGGCCTGCAGGATGCGGGTGCGGAGTGCCGCGCGATTCTTGCCGGAGCACCCCGTGCCGGAGATGAACCGGACCTTATCCGCGCCAGCGCCGCCGAGCTGGCCGACCCGGGCTGGTGGCAGGGTCTCGGCGCGGATGCCGTGGCCCTTCACACGTGGAGCCGTGAAGAGTACACCGGTATTCTTCGCGCGATCCGCGGCGCGGGTTTGCAGGTGGTGCTGATCCAGGATGGCACGGGCGTGACCGGCCCGCTCGGCACGTGGGCCGACTGGATACGGGAGTCATGGTACTTCCGGCATCGCCATGGCGGGGGGCTCGGGGGAGCGTTGTGGTTCGCGGCCCGCATGGCTCATGGTCACACCTTGCGGCTTGGCGGTTTCGAGCGGAGCCGGGAACGCCAGTTCGAACTCGCGGACCTCATCGTGGTACCTTCGCCCCGCGCGCTGGAGGGCTACCGGAAGCTTGCTAACAGACTGGAAGGAAACCCGGCCTCAAAGCTCCGCCTGCTGCCTCATCCCGTCGCTCCTTGGTTCAAGCGGGATGGGGCTCCGAAGGAAAACCTCATCGTCTCCGTCGGTCGCTGGACGGACCACTGGCAGAAGCGGCCCGACCTGTTGGGCGCATGCCTTGAGCAATGCCTCCGGAGCCGGCCCGCTTGGAAGGCCGAAATCTTCGGCGATCCGGGAGAGGCACTCTCACGCTGGTATCAAGGCCTCGATGCCCCGCTCCGTTCTCGCGTCAAGCTGGCAGGCGCGGTGCCGAACCGGCAACTCGCCGCCGCGATGGACTGCGCGAAGATCTCCCTCTGCAGCTCGGCCTACGAGTCTTTCCACATCGCCTCCGGCGAGGCGCTCTGCAGCGGATGCTCGGTGGT
>CAMLOZ010000629.1 GCA_946481625.1 uncultured Haloferula sp.
GGTCACGCTGGAAGTGCCGGTGCTCTATGGTAGTCGGACGCTGCGCTGGACCCCGCAAGAGGTGGCCCGCGCGCGCGCACTGCTGGTGAGGATCGGCGACTATCAGGAAAAGTCCCGCGCGCTGCGCGAGGAAGGCGGCGCGCTGCTGGAGCAGTGGAACGCGCTGGTGGGCGACTCGATCCCGGCCGGAGCGTTGCGTGCCGATAGCCCTTCCCTGACCCGGGATGCCCTCTTGACCCCGGCCGAAGGGCTGGACAGCTCCGAAGCGATCGAAATCCAGAACCGATGAAAGCCCTACGACCGCTGCTCGCCTGCGCGGTGCTCACCGCGCCGGTCCCCGCCCAAGACATCGCACCGAAGGATTCGGAGCGCGACCCGTTGCTCTCCGCCCTTGAAGAAGGGATGGACGAGGACATGCCCTCGGTCACCGTGGACATCCGTTCCACCGCGGAGCCGATGGTTCCGGAGGACGAGGAGAAGCCGGTGGAGGTGAAGGGCACCCTTCAGGAAGAGGAGTTGGCGGCCGAAGAAGCGGAGGACCCGCCCGCACCGCCCGAGCCGGAAGGCGTGACGGTCTCCGTGGAGCCCGGAAGCGGAAGCGGCCCGGTGGATGCGAAGTCGGTGAAACTGCTGGCCCCCTTCCCTGCCAAGCCCCTGGCCGTGCCACCGGCCGGCTGGCGCTTGGAGCACCCGAAAGACCTGCCGGCATTCACCCGCGAGGTTCCGCTTTCCAACGGCACGCGCATCCAGCTCTCGATCCGTCCGCACCTGCTGGTGCCGGATGCGGACGGTGCGAACGTGGTCGCTGTGACCGAACCGGGCTTCGAGCCGGACAAGCGGTATGCCCAGACCGCGACGACGGCGGCGGTGCTCGCCACCTCTCTCGAACGGCTCGACGAGGACTCGCGGAAGATGAGCGAGGCGATCGACCGTCTCGAACAGCTTTTGGGATCGCTACCCGCGACGGAAATTCCCCGGGCTGCCATTCCCGTTCCTGAAACACCCAACCGCAAGCCGCAGCGATGAAATCCAGCTTCGTTCCGATCGCCTGCGGAACCGCCCTCGCCCTGATGGCCGGGGCTGCTGGTGCCCATTGGCTCTCCGTGCGCGACATGGTCGCGCTGGCACGTCTGATGCCGCAGGGTCCTGCCGCACCCGCGGGCTTGCCGAACCATCTACCGAAGCCAGTGGTTCAACCCGTGCCCGACGACGGGCTGGCCAAGGAGGCGAAGACGCTGCTGGCGGAAGCCCGCCGTGAACAACCGGCCCCGGCCGTGAATGCCACGGTGCCCACCCGTGCGCTCTCCGGTGGGAGCAACGGCGGGACGGAAGAGCGCCTGCTGCGTCTCTTCGAAGACATGCTCCAGCAGAACCAGGATCTCCGGGACCAGGTGGCGGACACCAACCGGACCATGATGGAACTTCGTTTCCAGGTGGACAGCTATCATGGCCAATTCCGCCCGCTGAAGGTGGAGGAGGAGCCGGTTTACTTCGACGACGGAAGCGGCGGAGTGCTGCCGCCACTCGAAGCGCCTTAGCCGATTGAAATTCCACAGGCGGATTGTATCGCCGCGCGAGATGGAAAGATCGCGGGGATCGCGTATGATTCCCGCAATTGAGCGTGGAATTGACGATGGATTCGACCGGGAAGCGCCGACGCGGATGGCGGCGGTGGCTTAGGATTGCCGGGATCGCGACGGTGGTGCTGGGGTTGGCTTCCTGTGCGGCGGTGTCGTTCATCGCTTCCGATGCGATCCTGCATCCACGGCGGAAAGGAGTGGGTGCGGCGGTTCCGGAGGGCATGCAGGCGCGGACCTTCATGATGCCGGACCGGGCGGAGATCCGGACTTGGGAGGCCCGCCCGGAGGGAAAGCCGAAGGCGGCGGTTTTCGTCCTGCACGGGATTTCGGATTCCAAGGCAACCCAGGCAAACACGCTGCGGTTTCTGGCGCGGGACGGCATGCTGGCCATCGCGCCGGATTTCCGCGCGCACGGCGACAGCGGTGGCCCCGACGCGACTTACGGCTATCTGGAGAAGGAGGACATTTCCCGGCTGAGACGGGCGGTGGAGCACGAGTTCCCCGGTTTGCCGGTGGGCCTGTGGGGAAGTTCCTACGGCGGTGCGGTGGCGCTACAGGCGATGGGTATCGATCCGGATTTCGACTTCGCGATCATCGAGAACACCTTCGCGGACCTGCGGGATATCTCGCGACAGCAAGTGGCGAACCACACGAGCCTGCCGCTCACCGGACTCGGGCCCTATTTCATCGACAAGGCGGGCCGGAAAGCGGGCTTCGATCCCGGCGAGGTCTCGCCGGAGAAGTCGGTAGAGAGGATCAAGGTGCCGGTACTCCACATGCACGGCGAGAACGACGAGATCATCCCAATCGCACACGGGCGACGGATCGCCAGCCATGCGAAGGCCAAGGGATACCGCTTCGTGCCGATCAAGGGCGGGACTCACTTCCATCTGAAGGCAGGTGATCCGGCGACGTATTCCCGGGAGGTGGAGGGGTTTTTGAAAAAGGTGACGGAGGGGCGGTGAATCTCCGGGGTTGCTGACGTTTCCAAGACGCCCTCCGGAACCAGTTAGAGATTGCGGGGAACCGGAGGCCGCGGGCACGATGAAGGCCAGCCTCCCGCCTATGCCCACCGACATCCACGACCCCGCAAGGATCGA
>CAMLOZ010000630.1 GCA_946481625.1 uncultured Haloferula sp.
GGTATCGACTTCGATGTACAATTTTGTCAGGAGTGCTCCATGGAGCCGTTGAAGCGGACCAGCCTGGTGGATCGGGCCGAAGACGCGCTTGTGACCGCGATCCGGAGCGGCCGCCTGTCGGAGCGCTTGCCGGGCATACGGCCTTTGTCGAAGGCGATGAACGTGAATCACCTGACCTTGGCGGCGGCCATCCGGCGGCTCGCGGACTCCGGCTGGTTGATCTCGGAGGGACCGAAGAAGCGCTACCGGATCGTCGTGAAGGAGAAGGTCCCGGTGGCAGCACCGGCGCGGAAGCCGGTGCTCTTCCTCTCACCCAAGCATCTCTCCTTCATGCCCCAAGCGACGGGACTCATTTCCGAGTTCATGCTGAAGAATCCCGACCTCGAAGTGCGCGACGGGGTCTGGGGGGAACCGGGGGGGAGACCCGAAAGCCGGCGCTGGGACGGCATCGTGGAGGCCACCGGTGCCGGCCATCTCGTCGATGTCGGTGAGGAGCAGCACCGTGGGCTTTTCGGGGACGCCCGAGATCGCCTCATGGGCGGTCGCCCGAAGGCTTCCCACGGTCTTCGTGGGCGGATACTGCCGCGGTGTCGGCGTGCCCTCGATCGGCATCAATCTGCCAAACCTCGTCTCCGTCGCGATCAAGCGTCTTGCTGCTCTGGGGCATGCCGACATCTGCCTGACCATCGCAGGATCGCATCCCGGGGCCTCGCTGATCGTGCGCGAGAAGATGGAGGCGGACATGGTGGAACTCGGGTTGCCCTTCATTCCGGAGCGGCACTTCCTTTCCATCCAGCAGCATGATCCGGGAATGCTGGAGGACGGACTCAGGCGGGTCTTCAAGCAGCGCGTTCCCACGGCCCTCCTTCTAACAGCCCGGCAGCAGTTCGCCACCGTCTCCGGGCTGCTGGCGGAGTGCCGGATGGCGGTTCCCCGCGATGTCTCCATCGTGCTCCTGCTGCCGGACGGGCTGGAAGACTGGAATGTCCCGCGGCTCGCACATTTCTCTCCTCCCGTGGTGGCGGACATCGCGAAAGCCGTGCGAAGCTGGATCGATCATCCGCCGGCCGATCCCTCGGAACGCATCCGCATCACTTCGGAACTGATCGAGGCGGGAAGCATCGCCCCCGTGCGACGTTGCCGCTGACCGGCTATCGCGTGGCGTCTTCCTCCGGCCCGGCAGGCTCCGGGATGTTCTTCACCGCGGGCAGGCCGTTCCTCGGGTTGGGATGGATCAAGACGATCGAACGGGCGCCCGGATCGTGAGGCCACCAAGTGCTGTTGAAGGGTACCCAGCGCTCGTTCTTCTGCACCAGCATCCGCACCGGGATGCGGCCCTCGTCGAGCTTGGCCGGAGCCCTCTCGCGGTTGCCCGTGCCGGGCGGGAGACGGAGGTTCCGCTCGCCGAACTGCACCCGGATCTCGCCCGGCGTGACATTGAGGAACCAGCGGTCGCCGGGACCGAAATCCGCCGGGTCGTCCGGCACGGCGGTGAGCCCCACCGATCCGTCCGCGCCCGGAAGCACGATGTACAGCGTGCGTTGGGCGTTTTCCGCCACGGTGAAGGAAGGCCCCGGCGTTCCATCGGGCAGGATCAAGCGGTGCACACCTCCCGCAAGCTTCAGGCGCTCGGAGAAGCGGTTGGCCGCGATCTCCACCAGCTTCGCCCTGGCCCGGTCCTCTCCGGGGGGCATGACTTGATAGCTACCCAACGGCATCGGGAAGTCGAAGGCCAGGAACCGCGCCTCGTGACCGGCTGCGGAAGCCGCGAGGACGCAAGCGAGGACAAGGGCGCGGATAACGGTCATGAATCGGAGACGGTAGCGATTTCGGGACCGGTCAACCATCGGAAGGACACCGGACGGAAGCGGCGGCCGAAGAACTCGTTAAGCGGCATCAACGGCGGGTAGATCTCCGCAGCGTCTCCGCTATCCAGCCAATCCGGAACCCGCTGCACCACCGCCTCGCACCAGGCACGCACCAGGACCTTGCCATCCGTGGCGGTGGCATCGCCATACGCGCGGACGCGGAAGGTATCGCCGCGCGCCATGATGAAGGGGCCAAGCGGGTCGAGGATGTCCCCCTGCATCAGCCAGCCCGGGGCACCGGCGGCCGTGTTGAGGCCGGCGGCGGCAGCATTTGCCACGTTCGCGCCCATCGGCGCCGGATTGGCGGGCATGCCGCCCGCCGCCACATCGTCGTTGAGCCCGGAGCTGTCGATGGCACTCTGCAGCGCCCCGCTGAGGGAAAGGTCCGCATCGTTCGAGAGCCGGCGGTTGACGAACTCCGACAAGCTCAGGAAGGGGCCACGCTCCCGCACCTGCTCCACAACCGCTTCGGCGAGTTCCGCAATGTCCTCGTCGGACAACTCGCGGTACCCGCTGTAGTGGGAGGCCAGGTCTCCGGAGGATTCCACGGCGCCGTCCAGCACATGGTCGGTGCGCGAGAACACGGTGCCTGTCGCCTCGAGGTCCGCGGGCATGCCGCCGCCCGACTTGTTGAGCTTGCGGATGGAGCTTGCCCGCGTCGATGAGAGGAAGGCGGTCCACGCCGGCACTGAAGTGGAGTTGATGTTGAATCCACCCTTCAAGAGCAGGTGGGCGGCAATCCTCCGGTGGGCTTCGGGCCGGAGGGAATCATCCCCCTTCCCGGAGAAAAGCCGGTCCATCAACTGCTCAC
>CAMLOZ010000631.1 GCA_946481625.1 uncultured Haloferula sp.
GCGCTTCAGCAGCAGGGCGGCCAGGGATTCCAGGCCGAAGGCGTAGCCGGGGTGCCACATCAGGGGCGAGAAGTTCACATGCTGGAACGCGCCGAGCGAGGAGACCTCGGCACCGCGGCGGGGAATGTCGAAGAGGATGCGGGGGTGGAGGAACTTCACCGGCTGCTCGAAAGGATCGCCACGGAATACGCCGTTCTCGAACCGAGGCGTCATCTCGTTCCAGTCGATCGCGGCATCGAAGAGGTCGCGGGTGTAGATCCCGAAGAAATTGGGCGCGACGTCGGTGACGTTGTCGAAGGGATTGCGGAAGAAATAGGAGCCCCGCATGTTCCAGTTCGCCATCGGAGCGCAATCGAAATGGGAAGTTCCTGCAAGGCTGCCGGAACCGATGCGGTTCGAGGCATGTTCGTCGAACCAGCGCAAGCGGAAGCCATCGCGGGTCCGCCGGTCGGGTGCCGCCTGGATCACGGGGTTTTCGACCGTGGAACTGACGAAGGTCACGGGGTCGATGTTGCTCCACTCGACCGGCATCTCGTCCTCGTCGCCGTACTGATAGGCACAGGAGATGAAGCGGGCCGTCGGCAACTTGTTGAAGGCGGCCTGGTCCATCGATCCTCCGCCGCCCGTCAGCGGCTTCCAGATCATCCGGTAGTCGTCCGCCTGGGTGTAGCCGCTTTGCTGGACCTCGCCGGGAGGCTTGGCCTGGACGTATTCGCGCCAGTGCTTGGGAATGCCCGGCAGGCAATTCGGCTTCACGCCGGGCGACGGGGGCCAGCCGGAGGAAAAGGGTTGGAAGAGGGGAAAGCCGTCGTAGCGCGAGTCCTGATAGAAGCTGCGCGAAGGGCTGGGACCCACGCCCGGGGAGAGGACGTTCGACGAGTATTCGAGTTCCGAATAGAGCTTGTTGGAAGAAGGCGACCACATCACGGACTGGCCGGGGCCGAGGGTGGCACCCTGCATGCGGAAGTACATGTTTCCCGGTTGGGCGCCTCCGTCCAGGGTGTTGTTACCCATGCCCCAGAACATCCCGTAGTTCTTGATGGAATTGTTCTGCATGGTGACCTGGATCATCTTTTTCCCGTTGATCTGCAGGTTGATCATCGAATCCCCGACGGTCATTTCGAAGTTGTAGGGATTCCAGAGGACCACGCGCGGATAGAGGTGAAGGCGCATGCCGTAGGGACTGGTGGCATCGACGCCGGGGCGCTTGTAGTAGCTGACGTTGTAGTAGAGGGAGCCCTCCGCGAGCACGGGCGCGAGGTCGGTGTCCGCGAGCTTGCGGAACTCCACCTTGGTGCCGGTGGTTTCGGGATAGTCGGCGGAAGTGCGGTAGCTGCCGAAGGGAGCTTGCTCGGCACGCCGGGCCCAATCGCGGAGCAGGCCGAAGGTCGGGGAGATGGTGGCGAATCGTTCCGCCTCGCCGGGGCTGCCGGAAATGTCATCCGCGGCACCATTCCGCGGTCCGACCAAGCGGTCGCTTTCGCTCAGACCGAGCGAAGCACCACTGCCGCTGCCTTCATCGCCGATGGAATCGTCCCCGATCAGGAACGCGGTCATGTCCTTCTTCAGGCCTCCCTGCCGGACATCTGTCAGAAGGCCGAGGGAATCGGTGGTGAGATCGTGGAAGTGGGCTTTCGCGAGGTCTTGGTCGGTGCCGCCGAGCGGGAGCTGGCCCAAGGTGAGCATTTTGCCGCGCTGTTGGTTGTCCATGTCGGTCCGGGAGCCGATGGCTGCCATCGAGGCATCCTGCGATAGCATGGAAGCGCGCAGGGAGGCCAGGGTGGCGGAGGAATCCCGCGAACCATCCGGGGTGGCGACATTCGCCCTCAGCCCGAGATCGCCTACCCACCACGCGTAGCTGCCGCGGATTTCCTCGCCCTCCGTCAAGTCGACGCGGGGGGCGGAAACCGTGCTGCCGGGGTCGCTCTCGTTCACGGTTCCGGGGCCGACCAGTTCGATCAATTCATCCTTGCCGGGGATGTGGTTGTCGGAGCCTTGCCAGTAACGCAGCTTGCCTTCGTTCCCGCTCACCAGAGCGGTGGTCCTTTCGTCCTCGCGGTTCCAATTTCCGATGGAGCGCAGGTCATACAGGCCGCCGTCATCGCCATTCCGCTTGATGTAGGGGGAGCCGTCCTCGCGGACGGACTTCCAGACGTTCACCCAATGCGGCTGCGGGAGCTTGGACGCCTGGGTGGGGCCGACGGTGTCTTCGAGCAGGCGCGAGTCCGCGCTCACGCGCTGGTCCGGGCCGAGGTGTTTCTGAAGCTGGCCGATGGCCATGGCCAAGGCGAGGCGTGCGTTGGCGCGGGCCTGATCCCGCGCGACCTGGGAGGCGGACTTGCGGACCTCGATCGTGGACAAGCCCAACAGGCCGATGATGAGGATCGCCAGAAGCGGCAATACCACGAGGGCGGAGATGAGAGCAAAGCCCCGCTCGTGAAGGTTCTTGATGCGACGCGTGAACGACATGGGAAATGCGCGGGGAGAGTCGGTGAAAATTCCGGTTGAATGAAGCTTCGGGTTGTCACGGTTCCGTGGCACAAGTTTTCAAAATTGCGCAGGATGATGGCGGATCTGTAACCGGGGAGGCGACCGTAGATGGCTGCCGGGAGGCGTGTGAGCTTCAACCGCAGATGGACGGGATGAACGCAGATGGCGGTTGGATTTGGACCTCGATG
>CAMLOZ010000632.1 GCA_946481625.1 uncultured Haloferula sp.
GGGAATCGCTTCCGTAAGCGGTCCATCCGCATCATGCCGGATCAGGATCTCTCGCGCCGGATACTGGTGCGAGATGACCTTGTGGAGCGTGGTGCCAGCCGTTTTCGGGATGTGGACGAAGACGAGCATGGCGGCGGATCATGCGGGACGCTTCAGCTCCCATTTGTCGTGCCGGTGCGTGATGGCCAGCCCGTTCTCGCGGGCGAAACGCTGCACCGCGAGACGCACACCGTCCCAAGACCAATCGTCCCCGAAGAGCACCCCGCCCGGTCGCACCAGATCCCAGTAGGAAAGCAAATCCTGGTACACGTCCTCCTCCTCGTGGCTGCCGTCGATGTAGATCAGGTCGGCGCGGATATCCTTCAGCGCGAACCACTGCGCGGCGGTGACCGAGGGAACGGGGAACGGCGTGATCGTCTCCTGCTGCCCGGCACGGCACACGTTCGCCAGGAATTGATAGTAGAGCGTCGGATAGCCGTGCTTCAGGCCCAACGAACCATGACGCTCCGGATCCCCGAGATCCGTCCACATCTCCAAGGCACCAAGCCAGGTGTCCACGCAGACGATTTCCGTACCCAAGCCCAGCCGGGCGACGTGTCCGGCAAGGGTGAGGGCCGAACCACCTTTCCAGGTACCCACCTCAATAATGCGGCGCGGCTTGATCGCCTCCACGAGTTCACCGAAAGCCGGGGAATCCGAGCCCCAGCCCGTGGCGTCCGCCGGGTACGCCTGCCAATCGAACCCCGCGTAGGGATCGGCCTTGTGCAGCAGCGGCCGCACCTTGCCCGTGAAGTCTCCGCCGCCATGCTGAAGCCGCGTCGCCGTCCTCAACCGCCGCAGGCTGAAGCCGCAGCGATAGGCGATGCCCTTGATCCAGCTTTGCGCAAGGCGGGAAAGGAACATGGCTTGGAAGACCCCGCGGGGCCGGAGGCGAAGCGAAACCGTTCGTCAGATGATCATGCCCGCCGCCACCGTCTCGTTCGAGCCGGGATCGACGAGGATGAACGAACCGGTCTGGCGGTTGCGGCGATAAGAGTCGTGGATCACCGGCTGCGCGGTACGCAGCGTGATGCGGCCGATATCGTTCATCGTGAAGGTGCCCGCTCCCTCGATCTTGTGGAGGGTGTTGATGTCCACGAGGTACTTCACCTCGCTGACGATCGCCTGCATCTCGCGCGAGGTGTGCCGGAGGATAAGCTTCGCCCGCGACGCCATCGGCCTGCTGGAGAACCAACAGATCATCGCCTCGATATCCTGCGAGCTCTTCGGCGGATTGTTCTTCTTCACGATCATGTCGCCGCGCGAGATGTCGATCTCGTCGGTCAACGTGAGCGTCACGCTCTGCGGCGCGAAGGCCTCGTCCAGATGGCCATCGGCAGTGTGGATCGCCTTCACCCGGCTGGTGAAGCCGGAAGGAAGCACGGAAATTTCATCGCCCGGCTTGAAGACCCCGCCGGCCACGCGGCCCGCGTAGCCGCGGAAATCGTGCCACTCGTCGCTCTGCGGGCGGATCACCCACTGCACCGGGAAGCGCGCGTCCACGTGGTTCTCCTCGCCGCCGACATAGACGTGCTCCAGATGGTAGAGGAGCGAGGGGCCCTGGAACCACGGCATGTTCTCCGACTTGTCCACCACGTTGTCGCCGTTCAGCGCGGAAATCGGGATCGGGGTGATATCGACGATGTTGTCGAGGCGCGAGGCGAACTCCTGATAGTCCTTGATGATCTGGTTGTAGACCTCCTCGGAATAGTCCACGAGGTCCATCTTGTTCACCGCGACCACCACGTGCTGGATGCGCAGCAGGTTCGCGATGAAGCTGTGGCGCTTGGTCTGCTCGATCACGCCCTTGCGCGCATCCACGAGGATGATCGCGAGATTCGCGGTCGAGGCACCGGTCACCATGTTCCGGGTGTACTGGATGTGGCCCGGGGTGTCCGCGATGATGAACTTGCGCTTCGGCGTGGCGAAGTAGCGGTAAGCGACGTCGATGGTGATGCCCTGCTCGCGTTCGGCCTTGAGGCCGTCGGTCAGGAGAGCGAGGTCGACGTGGCCGTCGCCGCGGCGCTTCGAGGTTTCCTCGATGGCTTCGAGTTGGTCTTCGAAGATGGACTTGGAGTCATAAAGAAGACGGCCAATCAAGGTAGACTTGCCGTCATCGACGGAGCCGGCGGTGGTAAAGCGAAGAAGGTCCATGGAAGGAAAGTTTGCTAGTTTTCAGGGTTCAGGTTTCAGCGGGAATCCGCTGCTGCGAACGAAGGGTTCGAAATAAGCCGCCAGATTCCGGTGCCGTCTTCTTCCTGAAAACTGAACACTGAAAACTGACAAACTCTTCTTCAGAAGTACCCTTCCTTCTTGCGGTCCTCCATGGCGGTTTCGGAGCGCTTGTCGTCGGCCCGGTTGCCGCGCTCGGTCTGGCGGGCGGCGGCGACCTCCTCGATGATCTTCTCCATCGTGTCGGCGGTGGATTCGACGGCGCCGGTGATGGTGGCGTCGCCCATCGTGCGGAAGCGGATCGTCTTTCTTTCCACCACCTCGCCGTCACGCGGTTCGACGAATTCGGAGACCGCGAGGATGGTGCCGTTGCGGGTCACCGTGTCGCGGGTGTGGGCATAATAGAGACTCGGCAGGACGATGCCCTCGCGCTGCATGTACATCCAGATGTCCATCTCGGTG
>CAMLOZ010000633.1 GCA_946481625.1 uncultured Haloferula sp.
CTTTCCTCGGAACGGCACGCCGCTTCGGCTATGGCGAGACCACCGGCCTCCCGCTGGTGGGCGAAACCGCCGGAACGGTGCCGACCAGCGAGTGGATGATGAGGGTCCACAAACGGAATTTCAAAGACGGCGACGATTTCAATCTTTCGATCGGTCAAGGCTCGCTCGAGGTGTCGCCCCTCCAGGTGGCCCAATCGATGGCCGGGATCGCGAACGGCGGGGTGCTGCCCAAGTTGCATCTGATGATGCAGTTGCAGGATCCCTACGGCCGCGTGATCAAGCAAGCGGTGCCGGAACGCCGGAACTGGCTGGGCGTCGATCCGAAGGCCATCGAGGTGGTGCGGAAGGGCATGCGGCAAGTGGTGGAAGGCGGCACGGGCCGGGGAGCGGCACTGAGTTTCTCTGATCTCTGTGGCAAGACCGGCACCGCGCAGTGGAACAACAACCGCAATCTTGCCTGGTTCGCGGGATTCCTGCCTTACGAAGAGCCGCGTTTCGCCTTCGCCGCCGTGTATGAAGGCAGCCGTGGCGAGAACCCGAGCGGCGGCAAGAACGCCGCTCCGATCGTGAAGGCCTTCTTCGAGCCTCTGGAAGAAGAGTTCAAGGACATCCTGGCCCCGGCACCGAAGGCCGTCGAGATCGTCGACGAGGCGGTGGCGGGCGCTGAAGGCGACGGGAAAGTTCCGGAAGTTTCCGAGGAAGGCGTGCTCCGCGCGCAGGAAGTGGAACCGCTCGAAGCCGACGGCCCGATGCCCGGGGATGGAGTCGAACCTGCTCCGGAGGAGGAAGTTCCACGCGCGCTCCCGGTAGAGCCCGAGGATCTGGGCGACGACGCGGGTGACGAAACCGAGACTGTGCCGGTGGATTAAGCGTCACGGGCGCTTTTCAGGACTGGACGCGGGAGCACTTTGGCGGCACATAGCCGATGCCCGCTTTGACCGGGCCCATTCAACGACCCAAGCATCCGATCATGGACATCCAAATCGCCTCCCTTTGCGACTTCGCCGCCGACTACAATGGCAAGCTCGTGGTTTCCGGAACTTTCGACACGCTCGCGGCCCGCGCGCTCCCGGTGGTGCACCCGATGTGCAGCCTTGCCCTCCGTTTCTGCTTCACCCAGGAGGACGTCGGCCGCCACAAGCTTTCGATCAACATCATCAACGAGGACGGCGAATCCCTCGACCCGCAGAACATGCCGATCGAGCCGGAATTCGAGGTGCAGCTTCCGCCCGGCACGCCCTTCCTCACCCGCAACGTGATCATGAACCTGCAGGGCCTCCGCTTCCCGAAGGCGGGCATCTATTCGATCGACCTCGGTTGCGATGGCGAGTTGCTGATGCGCCTCCCGCTGCGCATCCTTCAGGTGACCCAGCAGCCTCAGCCGGAACCTGTCGCCTGATCGCGTGACGGAAATCCGCTATTCCTGTGCCCTGGTGACCGGCGCGTCCGCCGGCATCGGGGCCGAGTTCGCCCGCCAACTCGCGCCTCACTGCGCCGTGCTGGTGCTGATCGCGCGCCGCTCCGGGCGCCTCGTGGAATTGGCAGGGGAACTCGAGCGGGCTCACGAGGGCCTGCGGGTGATGCCGCTGGAGGCGGATCTAACGGATCCCTCCGCGCGGCTGCAGGCCGTCGGTCATTTGCTGTCGAAGGGCTTGGTGCCCGACCTGCTGGTCAACAACGCGGGCATGGGGGATTACGGCGAGTTCGTGACCTCCGACTGGATGAAGATTGAGGCGATGCTCCGTCTCAACGTCGAGGCGCTCACGCATGTGACTCATGCGCTGCTGCCCACGATGATCGAGCAGGGCAGGGGCGCGATCATCAATGTGAGCTCGCTGGCCAGTCTGTTGCCGATCCCGGATTTCGCGGTGTATTCGGCGACGAAGGCCTACGTGACCAGTTTCAGCGAGGCACTTCGGATCGAGACCCGTGACCACGGCATCAAGGTCATGGCGCTTTGCCCGGGTCCGGTTCATACCGAGTTCGGTCAGGTCGCAGGAAGGGAGCCGGACACCGACTTCGGCGCGCGCGAGTGGTTCTACGTGCCGCAGGAGCAGGTCGTGAGCGAGGCCTTGGAAGGCATCGCCGCGGATCGACCGCGGGTTTATCCCGGCCTGAAGATCGCGATCGCCGCAGCGGCGATTTCCCTCGTGCCCATCGCGATCATGCGCCTGCTGATGAGCACGCGGCCGAGGAGGTAAGTGTTGGCAGGCGTCTTCGGAAACGTGGCGTTCGCGCCAAATCCGGTCATGTCTTGCCGCATGAAGCACGGCTATTACCAGGACCGTCTGACGGGGCGGGTCCATTGAATAAATGATCTTGTAGGGAAACCGCTCGGGGTAAAGCCAGCGGACCCGCAATGAGGATTTGCCTCGCACCTGTCAGGGGATCACGCGCAAGGCGGTCCCACACGCGGATGACCTCCTTCAGAATGTCGCTACCGAGTGTCGCTTCCCGGGCCTCATATCAAGCTGCGGCATCAGCGACATCATCTTCGACTTCCGGGCGAAATTCCACCCTCCAACTCATGAGCCGAGTCGCGCGGAGAGGCGGGATTTCATTTCATCCAGACTGATCGAGGATGACGGGTCCGCGCGATGGGCCGAGAGCCGGGCTTCAACGACCTCGGCTTCGTGGGGGCTCAAGTCCTCGCAATCGTCGAACTCCAAGGC
>CAMLOZ010000634.1 GCA_946481625.1 uncultured Haloferula sp.
CAGGGAACCATCCGGTGTCCGCGCCAATCGTGAAGGATGTCGGGTTTGCGACCCATTTCGCGCCCGCACACATCGGTGCCTTCTACCCGAAGCTGATCGAGTATCTGGAACGGGAGATGGGTGCGGACTTCGAGGCGCTTCCTTGTTTCGAGGGAGGAGTGGAAGCCCTGGACGGCCGGTTCCGGGTCGTGATTTTCGGAACGCGAAGGGCGGCGGTCAAGATGGCCTCGCGGTGCAGCTTCACGAAGTCGCTGCTGATCGATCACGGCCCGATCCACACCAACCGGGCACCGCACGGGAAGGTTCACTTCGAGATCTTCTCGTCAGAGTATCTGCGGGCCACCTACTCGAACCTGGGAATCCGGCCGCTCCTCAAGGGGTGGTCAGGAAGCTATTTCATCTCCAGCGATACGGACTGCCGCCACCCTCTACCCGGGGAGTGTCTAGTGTATCTGATACCCAGCCGCGGGTGGAAGGCGAATTCACTCGTGGAGGTGCCATTCTCCGAGGAGCAGACGATCGAATATGTGACCTCTCTCTGCGGGATATTCCGCCGGGTGCATGTCGTGAGTCATCTGAGTTCTGCAGTGAATTTCATGGCGAAGTACTCGTACTGTCTGCCGACGAACGCGGTGCCGGTGAATCACGGGCCGGAATTCATGCGGCTGATCAACAACGTCGAGGCCGTGTTTTTCGAGTACAGCTCGGTGGTTGCAACCGCTTTATGGAACCCGGAGGTAAGGCTGTTCGTCCGGATGCCGAAGTATCCATGCGGACCGGCAACCCTGCATGCGAAGTGGTTTCACGAGCTGCTGGATGAAGTGGCTTACCCTGTTTGCAACGACGACTTTTCCAAGGTCCTGACCCAGATCCGGGTTGATCCGAAACGTGGGGCCCGCGAAGCCGCGAAGTGGCAGATCTACGACGCTACGGTCGAGGATCCCTATGCGGCTGTCCTGGAGTGCGTTCGCGAAGCAGTGCTGATCTCCAAAAGTGAACCCGGCTCGGGAAAGTGAAGAATGATCAGGGGCCGGGCTCTTGGAAGAAGAGGCGGACGAAGCCGTTGACGAACGGCTCAGGTCAGTTCTTCCAGCGGTAGTGGCCGGTGAGGGGGTAGGTGAAGAGGATGTCTTCTTCGCGGGCGCCGGAGCCGATGTTGTGGATGACGAGGGGGATGCCTTTGTCGGTCTTCTTGTCGGCGACGATCATGATGTGGGGGAGATGCGGCGGGACGGTGCAGGTGACGAGGTCGCCGGGGAGGTAGTCGGCGGGGTCCTTGGTGACGGGGAGGGAGAGGCCGCGGCGCTTGAAGTAGGCCTGGAGATTCGGGACGCGGCGGTGGTCGATGTTCTTGTCGGGGCGGGAGAGGCCCCAGTTCCGCGGGTAGGCGGAGAAGTTCGCGCGCATGTCCTCGTGGACGAGTTTCTGGAGGTCTTGGGAGAGGGATTCGCGGAGGGCGCGGATGATGACATCGGTGCAGACGCCGCGTTCCTTCGGGACATCGCCGCCGGGATAGGCGAGGGCGACGTAGGCGGGGTCGTACCAGGTGGTGACGCCGATTTGCTTGCGGGCGGCGGCGACGATCTTGGCGCCGGTGTCCTTTTCCTGGGCGCGGGCGGCGAGGGGGATGAACAGGAGGGGGATGAGAACGAGCCAACGCATGCTGATGATACAGGCATGGATGGCGGGTGGCTATCAAGCGGGATGGCAGCGGCATCCGTTCTCAATCCCTTCGCCCACCACGGTCCATGCCAGGGCATATCGATCGATCGTAGCCGAGAGCCGCCCCGGGTGGAAAGTTGGCGAGTTGGTGCGGGGAGTGTCGCGTGCCCCGGGGCGGGCTGCGATCCCTTCGGGATCGGATTACCTCGCATCGGGAACCGGGGATGTCGCTACGCTCAATCCCCGGCTACTGTGCTGCGATCCCTCCGGGATCGGGGGGACGAGTGGCGCCGAAATTCGAAAGCCGCTCTATGGCTTTCTCCCGGGGATCGCCTTTCCCGCGTCGTTCAAGAAGGGAGCGAGGGGTGAGGCGGGGAGTTGGCTGGCGCCGGCGATGAGGTGGCGGGCGTTGAAGAGGGCGCCGGCGTGGTTGGTGTGGGTGCCTTTGTCGGCGAAGAGGGCTTCGACTTCGACGGGGGACATGGTGGCATAGGCGGTGCCGATGAGGTGGGCGAGGTCGAGGTAGAGGACGCCTTCGGCATCGGCGGAGGATTTGACCCAGGCGCGCCACTCGGTCCAATCGGGGACGACCTTGCCGTCGCGGTCGAACTTCTTGTGGGGGACGGGCGAGCAGAGGATGACGGTGGTGCCCTTGGCCTTGGCGGTGCGGGCGAAGTGGCGGAGGTACCAGCCGTAGGAGTGGACGGTTTCCTTGGTGCCGTCGGGTTTTTCGACGGTTTCGGTTTCGTCGCCGGTGCCCTTGATGGAGCCGCGGAATTTGCCGGGTGCGCCGAGGGGGCCGACGTCGTTGTGGCCGAACTGGATGAGGACGAGGTCGCCGGGTTTCATTTCGGCGAGCATCTTGTCCCAGCGGCCTTCGCTGAAGAAGGTGCGTGAGGAGCGTCCGCCGATGGCGCGGTTGATGACCTGGATTTTCGCGGGATCGAGGAAGCGTGGGAGGTCCTCGCCCCAGCCGCGCATGGTGCCGCTGTTGCGGACGGTGGAGTCG
>CAMLOZ010000635.1 GCA_946481625.1 uncultured Haloferula sp.
GTCAACCGGCCCCGGCGGGCCTTGGACGTCTCATCCGTCTTGAGCAGCTCGAACATAGGCGCGGGAGCTTGGAGGACCGCCCGTCAAACGGGAAGCCCCGAGGCGATTCGCATGAAGCTTGGCAAACCGCTTTCGCTGCCTAGCCTTCGCCAAACAATGGCATTTGAATTCAATTCCCAAATCCTTCCCGAAACCTCCTGCAAGCAGGATGGATCGCAGATTGGGAACATGACGCCATGAAGCTCGCCGCCATAGATAACCCCAGGAGCCGCAGGGAGGAACTCGGGCAGTTTCTCACTCCTTCTCCCGTGGCCGATTTAATGGCTTCCCTGTTCGGGCCGTTCCCGAGAACGGTGCGCTTGCTGGATGCGGGCGCTGGCGCTGGGTCTCTCACTGCGGCTTTTGTCTCCCGGTGTTGTGAAAAGCGCGACGGTGTCCACGCCATCGAAGCGACTCTCTACGAAATCGACGGCGAAATCCTCGACGCGTTGACCGCGACGATGCGCGATTGCGAGGACCGATGCACCGACGCGGGTATCCGCTTCGCATTCGCCATCCATCAAACTGACTTCATCCGGGAGATGTCGGAGCGTCTCGCGGAGGATCTATTTGGCACGCCTCCTCCGTCCTTCGATGTGGCCATTGCAAATCCGCCCTATCGCAAGATCAGCACGGACTCGGCCGAGCGCCGCGCCCTGCGTTCCGTCGGGATCGAAACCACCAACCTCTACACCGGCTTCATTGCCCTCATCCAACGGCTGCTCGTTCCCGGTGGGCAACTTGTCGGCATCACGCCTCGGAGCTTCTGCAATGGCCCTTACTTCCGCCCGTTCCGCGAAGACTTCCTGAGCCAACTGGAACTGCGCCGCCTCCATGTCTTCGAGTCCCGCCAAGCCGCCTTCCGCGACGACAGCGTGCTGCAGGAGAACATCATCTTCCATGCGGTGAAGGGCCGGAACCAACCCCGCGCACTGACGATTTCCAGCAGCAGCGGCGAGCATGGCGACGAAGTCGCCGAGACCGTGTTTCCCTTCGCCGACATCGTCCATCCGCACGACACCCAGAAGTTCATCCACATCCCTTCCACCGCCGGCCACACCGCAGCCAAGGAAACGATGGACGGCCTCCGCACCAGCCTCGCGTCATTGGGCCTCAACGTCTCCACCGGGCGTGTCGTGGACTTCCGCCTCAAGGACGCCCTGCGCAAGGAACCCGAGCACGGCACCGTGCCGCTCCTCTATCCCTGCCACTTCAACGGCGGCACCGTCCACTGGCCCAAGCTCGAAACCCGCAAGCCGAACGCCATCCTCGACAACGACGAAACGCGCCCGTGGCTTGTGCCCTCCGGCGTGTATCTGCTCACGAAACGCTTCACGTCCAAGGAGGAGCGCCGCCGCCTCGTGGCCTGCCTGTTCGACCCAAATGATGTGAAAGCCGAACGGATCGGCTTCGAAAACCACCTGAACTACTTCCACTCCGGCGGGCAGGGCTTGGACCGAACCTTGGCCGTGGGACTTTTCGCTTTCCTGAACTCAACCGTGGTGGACGAGTATTTCCGGCGCTTCAGTGGTCACACCCAGGTCAACGCCACCGACCTCCGGACCCTCGCGTATCCCGACCGCGACACGCTCCTCGCGATGGGACGCGAAATGGATTCCCTCGCCCTTCCGCAGGAGAAAATCGACCAAATCGTCACTCGTCACCTTCATGCCCGTCGATAAATCCAATCGCAAAGCCTCCATCCGCAAAAAACGGCTCGCAGAAGCTATCGAGGCACTTACGGCTTTGCAGTTCGGTCCAAAACAGAGGAATGAAACGGCAGCCTACACGTTGTTGGCTCTGCTCGACCTTCAGCCAGAGGCCGCATGGGCCGAGGCCCAGGCTCCATTGCGCGGCATCACACCGATCATCGACTTCATCGCCACCGCCTACGGCAACCGCTACGCCCCCAACACGCGCGAAACCATCCGCGACGACGCCGTGAAGTTCTTCGTCGAGGAGGGCCTGCTGCTGCGCAATCCCGACGACCCCAATCGCCCGACCAACAGCGGCAAGACAGTGTATCAAATCGAGCCGACCGCCCTCGCTCTCTTCCGCAGATTCGGCACTCCCGATTGGACACCTTCCTTGCGGCATTACCTCGCTAGTCGCGAAACGCTCAAGCACGAGATTGCCCGGAAGCGTGACCTTGCCCGCGTGCCCGTCACATTGCCCGATGGCTCCCAAGTCGCGCTTTCCCCTGGCGGCCAAAATCCGCTGATCAAGGCGATCATCGAACACTTCTGCCCCGTGTTCGCTCCCGGTGCCGTGGTCCTCTACATCGGCGACACCGAAAACAAGTTCGTCCATCTGGAAACCGCAGGCTTGGCCGCGCTCGGCGTCACGCTGGATTCCGCCGCCAAGATTCCCGACATCATCGTCCACGACACCCGGCGGAACTGGCTCCTCCTCATCGAGGCCGTCACCAGCGCAGGGCCGGTGGATGGCAAGCGCCGCAAGGAACTCAAGGAGCTGTTCGCCGGGTGCAAAGCTGGACTTGTCTTCGTCACCGCCTTCGAGAACCGCCGCACCATGCAGACCTTCGTCTCTCAGATCGCATGGGAGTCCGAGGTGTGGGTCGCCGAAGACCCAGACCAC
>CAMLOZ010000636.1 GCA_946481625.1 uncultured Haloferula sp.
GGTGGGCGGGGCCGGTTCCTTTTCTTCCTGCGCGCGGAGGGCCGGGGCGGTGGCGAGGAGCAGGCTGAGGAGCGAAAGCGGCAGCGCGGAATTCATGGCGGTATGTCACCCGAGGACGGGTAGGGAGTCAAGGTGGGCGTGTTTGGCGCAGGGGTGGAGACAGAACCTCACGGCGATCCGAGGGTCGAGTGCTTCCGCCACGAGGGCTGGCACCAGATGCGGGAGCGCTAAGGAGAGGCGACACTCTTGTCGCCGGGGTGGACGTAATGGCCGGGGACAGGAGTGTCCCCTCTCCTTATCGCTGGCACCCCCGCCGGAAGCACGAAAGTGCTTCCGCCACGATATGGAAGAACACCCCACCCGAGAAACCCCGCGGCATTCACCGCGGGGCTTCCGGGGGCCGGGCGGCCGACTCAGGGGGCCGGCTCATTCGCGCTCCTTGGGCGGCGGGGCGGCGAAGGCGCGGTCGTCGCCGCCACCGGCGAAGGCGTCCTTCAGATGCGCGGCGGCGAAGTTCACGGCTTCCCGGGCGGTATCGACCACCGCACCCATGCCGAAAAACTCGTGGGTCACGCCTTCGTAGTTCTTGTAGGCCACGGTCACGCCATCGGCTTGCAGCTTCTTGGCAAGCATCTCGCCATCCGAGCGCAGGGGATCGATGTCCGCGGTGATGAGCGTGGTGGAGGGCATGCCTTGCAGGGTCTTCGCTTCGAGGACGTTGATCTGGTGATCCGTCCGGTCCTCCTCCTTCGCGAGGGTGTGGTCGAAGAACCACTTCATCATCGCGGCATTTAGCGGAGAGGCCTGCGCGTGCTGGGCGTAGGACTCGGAGGTCATGGTGGTGGTGGCCACGGGATAGACGAGCACCTGGTGGACGGGCATCTGCATGCCTTCCGCCTGCGCCATCATGGACAGGGCGAGGGCCATGTTTCCGCCGGCGCTCTCGCCGACGACCGCCACGCGCTTCGCATCGCCACCCCAGCGGCCGGCATTCTCGAGCGTCCATTGGTACGCGCCGAAGACGTCTTCATGTGCGGCGGGGAACTTGTGCTCGGGCGCGTGGCGGTAGTCGGTGGAGATCACCAGGGCATTCGTGGCCTTGCAAAGGGCGCGCGGCGTGGAGTCGTAGCTATCGAGGGTGCCGAGCACCCAGCCGCCGCCGTGAATGTAGAGGATGACCGGGAAGGGGCCGTCGCCTTCCGGCTTGTAAACCCGGCCATCCACATCGCCGGTGGAGAGCTTGATGTCGATGTCATCGATCTTGCCAAGTTTCTCCGGCTCCTTGCCCTGCTTCTTCATCAGCGCTTTCACCGCATCCGCGGGAGTAGGAGTGGTGATCGGCTTGCCGCCGAGCGCGGTGAACTCGTCGAGCACGGCCTGCATCTGGGCTGAGGCGCGGGCGCGCGGCTTGTCGGCGGGGATCTCGAGGACCGGATCGGCAAGCTCGGCTTTCTTGAGCGCGTCCTCGCCCACCACGGGACCGGCGGGCGTCGGGCCGGGGACATCCGCGGCGAAGGCGAGGGAACTGGAAGCGACGGCGAGGAGGAAGAACCATCGCGGGAAATCAATCGTTGGTTTCATGGCACGGGCAAGGGGTGGCTTTGGGACGCATTTCCTTGCTCGCGGCATGCCAGACCGCTTGGCCCTTGGCAGCGCGGGAGTTGCGGAAAGAGGGCCGTGGAAAAAGTACGCAGAACGCAGTAACTCGGGGCGCGTTTCGCCTCATCCCGCCGCGTTGCAGATTGCGAAGGCGGGAGGGGCATCGCGCATTTCAGAAGGCCGGATCGCGCGGATCTTGCGGTTTTCGTCTCATTCCACGCCAATCACTTGCGATTGTCCCTTGCGCTGGCTTGATCCCTGCGGAAAGGGGTAATGTTATGAAAAATCGAGCCAGTGATCATTACACGGCGCAAGACGCCGAACTCGAACCTCAAATGCGCGACCCGCGCCCCTCTCGCGACATCCCCCAACCGGTGGATGTAGAGCAACACTGGAATGAACTCCACCGCTCGAACGGCCGTGGACAGGAGCTGTTCGAGCGTGCCAAGCGCCATGTGAAAAACGCCTCCTTCGCGGACATCGCGGGAGCGACGATCTTCGGCCTGGCGCTCGGCTATGTGCTCTTCGCGCCGCGCCGGAACAACGGCCTGCGCCAGCTCGTGCTCGGCTCGCTGATGCCGGTCGCGACGAAGGGCGCGCACAACGCGTGGGAGAGCGTCCGCAGGAGCCGCGCGGTCTCCGGCCTCGGCGACCGTGTGACCAGCTTCAGCGACCACATGGGCGACCGGATGCATGACCTGGCAGGCCGTGCATCGAAGCTCCGGAGCCGCTGGTAAAACCCCCAACAACAACGATATTCCCGTGAGCATTCGACCCGCAGACATCCACGCCGACGAGTGGGTGGAGGAGAAGGTGGTCACCGGCAAGCAGCGCTTGCAGGAGGCCCGCGACGAGATCGAGAACGCCGTGGTGAAGCATCCGCTGCGCGCGGTGGCGATCGGTTTCGGTATCGGCTACGTCTCCCGCAGCCTGCCACTGGTGCGCGGGGCGGTGGGCGCGGTGCGCCTGGTGCTTCCCCTCGTGCCGTATGCGCTGCTCGCGGTGGGCGCGGCGCGCGCCTGGGAAATCCTGCGC
>CAMLOZ010000637.1 GCA_946481625.1 uncultured Haloferula sp.
CCGGCAGCATCGGCGGAGCCCTCGACACCAGCCAGCATCTGATGCCGATGGGCAATCTGCTGGTCAGCGGCGGCTACAGCCACGCCGGGGCGGATGGCGTGGGCGTCTGGATCCATTCGCCCGAGCCCGACCGAAATTCCCCCTACGTGGGCTATCACGTTCCCCGGCCCGGACAAACGAACTTCGCGCGCGGGGCTCCGATCAGCCTGCTGATCCATGAGAACCTCGAGTCATACACCATCCTCAACGGCCAGACCGTGATCCTGCGGCCTGCCGGGGGCGCGGCGGTGGATGCGACCGTGAGCTTTTCGTATGACGACGTGCTGACGATCACGCCGACGGAGTATCTCCAGCCGGACACGACCTACGAAGTGGAGATCGTCGCGGGCGGCATCAAGGACGTGGCGGGCAATGGCATCCTCCCCTACTCCTTCAGCTTCTCCACCGGCTCGAACGTGGCGGGAGGCAACGCCTCGCCGCAGATCTCGGCCTTCTCCGCCTCCCCGTCCCCCACGATTCCGGGCACTGAGGTCACCTTGAGCGCCGCCGCGACCGATGCCGATGGCGACAGCCTGGAGTACCGCTTCACTTTCGGGGAAAACGGTGCCGTGCGCGAATGGGATGCCAGCCCTACCGCCGCGCACACCTATGCAAATGCCGGCCACTTCGGCGTGAAAGTGCAGGTCCGCGATGTCCGCGCGGGCATCGCGCTCTCGACCGTTTCCCAAACCGGAACCCTTTCGGCGGTACCCGCACCTCCAGTGGTGCGCGCCTCGAAATCCTCGCCCATCGCCCTCGATGCCGCGAACCGCCGCGTATGGGTAGTGAACCCGGACAACGACTCGGTCAGCGTCATCGACGCGGACACCCGCGCCCGCCTCGCCGAAATCGATCTGAACGGGCTGCTCTCTCTAACAGGTTCCATCGATCCGCGCGGTGTGGCCATCGATCCCTCCGGCAATGCCTGGATCGCCTGCCGCGATGCAGACCGCCTGGTCATCCTGAGTCCCGCGGGCGCATTGTTAGAAAGTCATCATCTGGGCCACGGCAGCGCGCCGATGGGCATCGCCATCTCCCCCGATGGCGGCGCCGCATTCCTCACCTTGGAAAGCCGCGGTCAACTGCGCCGCTTCAGCACCGCCACCCGGCAGCAGACGGGCAGCTTGAACCTCGGGCCCACCCCCCGCGCACTCGCCATCACGGCGGACGGCTCGCGGGTGCTCGTCACGCGCTTCATCTCCGGTGAGGAATACGGGCAGGTTTACGACGTGAACGCCGCGGCGATGACCCTGACCCGTACGATTCCGCTGCACCGCGATCGCGGGCGCGACGGTTCATCATCCGGTCGCGGCGTGCCGAATTTCGTCAGCAGCATCACCCTCTCGCCCGACGGGCAGTTTGCCTACTACACCGCGGTGAAGTCGAACACGCAGCGTGGAGCCTTCTTCAATCAGGACAACGACACCAACGATCCCCTCGATCCCGACAACACGGTCCGGGCCATGGTCGGGCGGATCAGCCTGGTCTCGAACAACGAGCCCTTCGTGACCGACATCGCCAGCTACCGGATCGATGTGGACAACAGCGAATCGCCCACCGCGATCGAGTTCACGCCATCCGGCGACTACTTCTTCGTTACAGTTCAGGGCAACAACCACATCGCGGTCTATGACAACCTGCTTCTCCACAGCGCGCCGCGCAGCCTTGCGGTGAAGACCACCAAGGGCCGCTTCGCCACCGGGCTCGCTCCGCAGGGCATCGTCTTCGATCCCGGCAGCAACCGCCTTTTCAGCGCCGACTTCATGGGACGAAGCGTCACCGTCCACGACCTCGGCTCCTTCCTCGCCTTCGGCAACCGCGATACCGGCCGCCTCGCGGTTCCAACGATCGTCAACGAGAAGCTGGATCCGGAGGTCTTGCTCGGAAAGCGGATCTTCTATCAGGCGGCCGATGCCAGCGGGCTCTCTATGCTGCCGACGATGAGCATGGAAGGCTACATCTCCTGCGCGAGCTGTCATGTGGACGGCCAGCACGACGGGATGACCTGGGACTTCACCGACCGCGGCGAGGGTCTCCGCAACACCACCGATCTCCGCGGGCGCGCGGGCATCTCGCAAGGCAATGTCCACTGGTCGGGCAACTTCGACGAGATCCAGGACTTCGTCCTCGACGTGGTGAACGAGTTCGGCGGCGGGCAAGGATTGCTGCCCCCCGGGGAAACGCCGCATCCCTCGCTAGGGACGCCGAACGCGGGCCGCAGCGCGGAGCTCGATGCCCTTGCCTCCTACGTTTCCTCGCTGGCGGATGGCAGCTTGCCGCGCAGCCCTCACCGAAACGCGAACGGGAGCCGTACGCCTTCCGCGGAAGCGGGCGCGCAGGTCTTCACGGCGGCAGGCTGCGCCGCCTGCCACTCCGGAACCCACTATACCGACAGTAGTTCCGCCGGTCTTCACGACGTCGGCACGCTGCGGACCAGTTCGGGCAACCGGCTCGGCGGAGTGCTCGGCGGCATCGACACGCCTACCCTGGCCGGACTCTGGGCGAGCGCGCCTTATTTCCACGACGGCTCCGCCAAGACTCTCGACGAGGTTTTCCGCGTCGCCGGTGGCACAATCTATCAGGCGGAGG
>CAMLOZ010000638.1 GCA_946481625.1 uncultured Haloferula sp.
CTGTGTCGGCGCGCTGGCACGGCCTATCGGCGGTGCGATTTCCGACCGGATTGGCGGGATCCGCTCGATGCTGGTCCTCTTCAGCAGCGCTGGCGCGCTGCTCCTGATCGCCTCCGGAATCCATTCCTTCTGGCTGAATGTGGGGCTCTTCTTGGGCGTGAGCGCGGCTCTGGGCATGTGCAACGGGTCGATCTTCCAGCTTCTGCCGCAGCGTTTCGGCAAGGACATGGGAGTGATGACCGGTCTGGTGGGCTGCGGCGGTGGCGTCGGTGGATTCTACCTCGCGAGCTCGCTGGGCCTGGCGAAGCAGACCTTCGGATCCTGTGCGCTGGGATTCATCGCGTTCTCGGTGCTGTGCTTCGTGGCGGTCACCGGCCTGGCGCTAGTCAAGACCCGCTGGCGGACCACCTGGGGCGCCGTGGCCAATGCCCGGATTTGATTTGAGACTTTTGTTCATGGTTCGCGACTTGTGAAAAAAGAGCCGGGAGGGTCACCTCCCGGCTCGCTTCGTTTCGTTCTGTCTTCTCTCCCGCATGAAGATCCGCTCTTCGTTTCACGCCTTGCCCCGCGACGACGGACGACCGTCTTCGGACGCCGTTTCATTGACGACGTGGAACAGCAGCTTCCTCGCCGCGCTGGCCGATGGTGCCGGCACCGCCCCGGCGGCCCGCGAGGCGGCGGAGCACGCGGTCTCCCTGATGGCGACGCACTATCGCAGCCACCCGCTGAGCTGGACGCCCGGCAAGGCGCTGCGCGAAACCGTCCGCCTGATCAACCGCACGCTCTGGAACGAATCGAACGCGCGCTTCGGCCGTCCGGAAATGGTCTGCACGCTGGCGGTGGCGCTGTATGACGAGGGCTTCCTGACCCACGTCGGCATCGGCGACTCCCGCATTTATTTGCTGCGGTCCGGCGAGCTGACCCAGCTCACCACGGACGATGTCGATCCCGATTCCCCCCTGCGGCTGACGCGCGCGCTCGGTGCGGAGGAAACGCTGAACCCGCGCACCTACAAGATCTCGCTGGAGCCGGGAGACATCGTGTTCCTCTGCTCGGACGGCATTCACCATCACCTTGCGGACGAGGACTTGAAAGCGATCCTGCTCGCCGGGACCTCGGCCCGCCACCTCGCCAAGCAAGCCCGCGATGCCTCGCCCGAGGAAACCCGCGACGACTGCGCCGCGATCCGCATCGAGATCGAGTCACTGGGCTGGACCGAACGCCGCGAGGACCACCAGCTTCCCATCCCGGAGAAGCTCGCCGCGGGTCAAAAGCACGATGGCTGGACGCTGCTTCGTTCCTTCGGTGCCAACGACCGCTGCTGGCTCGCCGAACGCGAAGGCTGCCGGCAGGTGATGAAATTCGCCCCGCTGGAAGCCGCCGATCAACCGCCCATCGCCCATGCCTTCCTGAAGGAGACGTGGAATGCGGTGCGCTTCTCCGACGACCCGCCCTTCGTGAAGGCGTGGGAGAATCCGGCCCGCACCTCGCTCTATTACATTATGGAGTTCGTCGATGCCCCGGGCCTCGCGACCCTGCTGAAGCAACGCCGGCTCCAGGTGGATGAAGCGGTGCAACTCGGGCTCTTCCTCGTCGATGCCGCCATCCGGCTGCTGCGCCACGATCTGGTCCACGGCGACATCAAGCCGGAGAACATCCTGATCGGCTCGTCCTACGATTCGGTGTTCTTCAAGATCATCGACCTGGGTTCCTGCTGCGAGGTCTTCTCGCATCACTCGCGGGCCGGCACGGCGAGCTACCTGGCGCCGGAGCGCTTCAAGAACGCTCCGATCAGCGAGCGGACCGAGATCTTCTCGATCGGCGTCACGCTCTATGAAGCCCTCACCGGCCAGCTTCCCTTCGGCCAGATCGAGCGCTTCCAGACCCCGCTCTTCCGCGACCCGAAACCACCGAGCACCCACAACGCGCTCATTCCACCGTGGCTCGACGCGGTGATCCTGCGCGCCTGCTCGATTCAACCCGACAACCGCTACTCGCACTTGAGCGAGCTGCTGTTCGATCTCTCGAATCCGCAGAAGGTCCGCCCGTGGCACAGCGAAAGCGCGCCGATCATCGAGCGCCATCCGGTGCTGTTCTGGAAATGCGCCGCCATCTTCTTCGCGCTGCTGGCCGCCGCCTTGGCCGTCAAGCTCGCCTCAATGCATCAGTGAAACTTATGTGTTCGCTGGATTAGAATGAACGCGCCGAATACATCGAAACTTGGCACGGCGCGCGGGCAAATCCCCGCACCATCCGGCAGCCTCGCACCGGTTCCCGGCGGTTTCGCGCCAATCTGACGCATTCATGAGGCTAGCGCATGCATCCGGGCCTCATCCATTTTCGCACGGCATTTCAGTGCCTTGGAAATGAGCGAAACTCAGTCGCGCCATTCATTTGCGGCCATCGGAATTCATCGCGCCGCCCCACCATGGCACATGCGTCGCTCTTCCAGAGGAGACTCCCGAATCCTCACCATCATGCAATTCCGTTACCTCATCCCCGCCCTGGTCGGCCTCACCACCAGCCTGACCTACGCCGAAAAACTCGCCGTCGAAAAAGACGCTCTCAAGTTCGGCTTCATCAAGCTGACCGACTGCGCGCCCCTGGTCATCGCCTAT
>CAMLOZ010000639.1 GCA_946481625.1 uncultured Haloferula sp.
ATCCCCTTCCACCTTCAGCGTCCCCAGCTTGCCCGCGTTGAACTCGGTATCGCCCTTCTTGAGCGAACCATCCGCCACCGCGGCTCCCGCGCGGATCGCCAGATAACCGAGATCCTCCACCTTCCATAGGATCACCGACTGGGTCACCCCCTCTTTCACATACGCCTTGTTCTCGCTCGGCAGTCCGAGTCCCACGACCTTCACCGCACCGGTCTTGCCCGCCTGCTTCACGGCCTCAGCCGCTCCGGGAACACCCGGCGAACACACCGAGATGACCGCCTTCAAGTTCGGATGTGCGCTCAAGAGATTCGTCGTCTCCTGCTGCGCCTTGTCCTTCAGATCGTCGCAGGGCTTGATGTCCACCAGCTTCATCTCCGGATACTTCTCGGCCTGCCGCGCCTTGATCGCCGCGATCCACGCGTTCTGGTTCGCCGCCGTCAGGTTCGCCGTGATGATCGCGAACTCGCCCTGGTTCCCCACCAGCGAGGCCGCGTTGTCCAGCAAGGCATCGCCGATGCCCTTCTCCGTCGCCTGGTTCACGAAAAACGAGCGCGCGTCCGGTTGCGCATCCGCATCGTAAGTCACCACCTTGATCCCGGCCGCCTGCGCCTTCCGCAGCGCGGTCGAGAGACCCTCCTTGTTCTCGCAGGCCGCGGCGATCACGTCCACCCCGAGCGAGATCCAGTTCTCCACGATCTCGTTCTGCTTCGCCGGGTCGGAGTTGGTCGGACCGTCGAAAAGCAACTCGGCGCCGAGTTCATCGGCAGCGGCACGCGCGCCCTTCTCGCAGGTCACGAAGTACTGGTTGCCCTTGCTCTTCGGCAGGAAGGCGATCGTCAGCTTTTTCTCGCCGCCGGCTTCACCGGATTTCTTGCAGGCACCGAGGAAAGGGGCGGCGCAGAGGACGGCGAGCGAGCAGAGGAAGCGGGTGCGTTTCACGGATCTTGGGTTGGCTGGGGTTCAAGGTTTGAGCGTAGCTTGTTTGCGGGAACGTCGCGTGGCGAGGATTCTTGCAAGCGGAGTGACGGCCAGCGCCACGATCAGCAGCAGGCCGGTGAGCATTCCCGAAAGCTCGCCGGAGATGTTGGAAATCGGTCGGTCGAAAAGCTGGAGGTCCGTGATCCGCTTGAGGCCGTTCTGCAGCACCGCCACCACCACATAGCCCAGCAGCGTGCCGCTCACCGTGCCCGAGCCGCCGAAGATGCTCGTGCCGCCCAGCACCACCGCCGTGATCGCCAGCAGCTCGTAGCCGATCCCCGCATTCGCGCGCGCCTCGCCGAGCCGCGCCACGAAGATCACCGCGGCCAAGCCCGCCACCGCACCGGCCAGCACGTATGCCAGGCTCACATTCCGCCCCACCGGTAGCCCTGCATAGCGCGAGCCCTCCGGCGAATAGCCGATCGCCCGGAACGACCGCCCGAAGGTGCTGTGATGCACCAGCAGGTAAATCCCGGCGGCCACAAGAAGGAAGATCCACACCTGCGCCGGAAGCCCCCCAACCGACGAGTTGCCCAGCGCAAGGAAGGAATCCGGAAAGCCCGAGTAAGACTTCGAACCCTTCGTCAGCGCCTCCGCCAGGCCCCGGAAAAGCGAGAACGTGCCCAGCGTCACGATCAGCGGCGGTAGCTTCAGCCGCGCGATCAGGAATGCATTCACCCCGCCACCCGCCGCGCCGATCCCCACAGCAATCAGCCCCGCCGCCATCGGCGAAAACGAAGCCTCCTTCACCAGAATTCCGAAGCACACCGCGCAGAGCCCCATCATCGATCCCACCGAAAGATCGATCCCACCCGTCAAGATCACCGGCGTCATCGCCAGCGCCAGCAAGCCGATCTCCACCGAGTGCCGGAAGATGTTCGCGACATTCGAGCCATCCGTGAACTTCCGACCGAGCATGCTGAAGATCACCACCTCGATGGCGATCACCAGCAGCAGCACCGTCTCGTGACGGGCGAGCAGGCTCTTCATGGAAAAGGATTTCGCGTCGGACATGGCGGTTCGGTTCATTTCTTGCCCCTGCGCAGGCCGTCGCCGACCACCGCAAGGAGGATCACGAGGCCTTGGATCGCTCGCTCCCAGTAGGGCGGTTGATGAAAATGCGTGAGCGCCGGGTTCACGTTCACCAGCAGCATCAGGCCCAGCAGCACGCTCCAGAGATTGCCGCGGCCCCCGGTGATCGCCACGCCGCCGACCACCGCCGCGGCGATGACCTTCAGCTCCAGGCCGTCACCCGCATTCGGCTGCACCTGCGGCGACTGCACCATGTTCAGCACCGCCGCGATCCCCGCCAGCGCCCCGGTCAGCGCGAAGACTCCGAAAGTCATCCAGCGCGGGTTGATCCCCGCCAGACGCGCGGCCTCGGCATCCGTGCCGGTCGCATAAACATAGCGGCCCACCGCCAGATTTCGCATCGCCCAGGCGAAGAACACCAGCAGCGCGAGCGACAAACACATCACGATCCCTTGACCCGTCGCTTGGCTCATCCCGAACCATTGGATGCCTCCGGGCAGCGACATCAGGCGACCTTGCTGCCAGAGCCGTAGCGCCTCGTTCCATGTCACCATCGTCGCCAGCGTCACGACGATGCTCGGCAAG
>CAMLOZ010000640.1 GCA_946481625.1 uncultured Haloferula sp.
GGGAAGGAAGTTCTCCATCGGCGGGATACCTTTGCCGAGTTGTTTGGCTTGGTTGCCGTGATTCTGCCGCATCGTGGCGGGATCCTTCCGTTCCACGGGAAGGAAGCTCCCATGCTCGGCATGGCTGAGGTCCACCTGTCCCCACGGGCTGGCGAAGTAGAGGCCCCAGCCACCGGTTCCCACGAGCAGCGGCACCGGGTTGCGCGAACCGTAGGCATCCGCTTGCCAGCGGGGTTCCATCCGGTGCTGGCGACCACGGCGGTCGAACTCGACCGGTGCCTTCCGCCAATCCTGGCCGCTCTTTGCGCGCGGGCCGCCCTCGCCGAGACCGAGGACCGGCTGCTGGCCGAGGGGGAAGCGGATGCTGCCCGACTTGTCGAAGGTGAGCTTCTGGATTGGCGCGCCGTCTTGATCCGAGACGACGACTTCGAAAGGCTCGGCATGAACGGTGACGACCAGATCTCCTGCCTTTGCGGTCACCGGTTGGTCGATTTGCCGGAGCTTCAAGGCCGGTGCTCCCGGCGCAGGGTTCATCAGGGCTGGATTCTCGGGGAGGGCCTCCGGGGCATCAAGCGGCCTGAGCGTGATCCGCAGGCAACGGGAGGTGGCGGGGCGCACGGCGAGTTCGACGGGGATGCCATCGATTTCCAAAGGGATGGCCCCTGCGACCGCTCCGAGCAGCAGCATGGACAGCAGGGCGGGGCGATACCGTTCGAATCGATGCGCGATGGGTGCGGGCTTCATCTTGAATTCGTTGTCGTCCATCACTTCCCCGGATTCGTCGCCAAATCGAGAGACCGGCGAGTCATCTTGATTGCGTGTTTTCGGTTCTTCCTGAAGGCTGGCATGCGAGATGTCCTCTTCGATCATCATTGATGCCCGTGAACTTTCGGAACGATTGGCCAGCACGGTGCCTCCGGTCCTCCTCGATGTCCGCTTGGACTCCGACCACGCCTGCAGGAGGATTCCCGGGGCGTTGAACAATTGCGTCTTCGAAGTGGCGTTTTTGGAACGCATGGAGGGGATTGCTCCCGACCGTTCCCGCCCTGTCTGCGTCTATGGCGCGGACGATGGGAGCTTGGAAAGCCGGATGGCGGCGGAGAAACTGTGCCGGGCGGGATGGGCAGAGGTTCTTGATTTCAGGGAAGGCCTGGGTGGGTGGCGTGCGGCGGGGTTTCCCGTGGAAGAGGTTGCTCCTGCTCCTTCCCAGCCGCCGATCCGGAGCGGGGTGCACGGGGTCGATTTGAAGGAGAGCCGCGTCCTGTGGACCGGGCGCAATCTCCTGAACAAGCACGAGGGTGCGATCCCTCTGCGCACGGGTGAATTGACCGTCGAAGCCGGTCGGCTTGCGGGCGGTCGTTTCACCTTCGACATGCGTGGCATCACTTGCTCCGACCTCGCGGGCAGTCCGATGCACGATATTCTGATCGCCCATTTGCTCAGCGACGATTTCTTTGATGCGGAAGTCTTTCCCGACGCGAGCTTCGTCATCACGCAGACCTCCCCGGTCAACGGCGCTTCGCCGGGCGCGCCGAATCTGAGCGTCTCAGGCGAGCTCACTCTCAAGGGCCTCACCCGGCCGGTCGAGTTCCCTGCCTGCGCCGGCATCACGCCTGACGGCAAGCTGGCGGCACAGGCCTCCTTCGCCATCGACCGGACGAAGTGGAATGTCGTCTATGGCTCGGGGAAGTTCTTCCGAAACTTGGGCGGGCATCTGGTCAATGACCTGATCGATCTCAATCTGCGGATCGTGACCGCTTGATCCCGCCTTGAGGTCCTTTGGCCGAGGACCGGAGATCGGCCAAAGCCTCCTCTGCCGCGGGCTTGTCCCCGGGAGCGAGGCTTGATTCCAAGTCGGCGAGCAATGCTCTGGCGTGCGGATCACCGCGTTCGACGGCCAGCGTGGCATAGGCCCAGGCCTTGGGGATGCAAGGTTCGGTGCCGAGTCCTTCCGCGGCCATGCGGGCGATCCTCGTGGCGGCGGGGCCATGTCCCTTGTTGCATGCCAGCGTGTAGAGAACCCCGGCATTGGCATAGTTCACCGGGGTGCCGATCCCTTCCTCGTGAAGCGTGGCGAGCTTGAATTGCACGTCGGCGTCGCCCCCTTTCATCGCCTCCGTCAGCCAGGCCACCGCCGCGACCGGGTCCGCGGCGCAGCCCTTGCCTTCGAGGTAGAGAAGTCCCAATTCGTATTGAGCTCTCCGGACCTTCTCCATGGCGGCGGCGAGAAGATAGAGGCGGGCGGACGTATGGTCGGGATGGTCTGCGGCGAGCAGGCGGTGGCCGAGATCGGCGGCGGCGTCGGGGTCGCCGGCGTCCGCAGCCTTGCGGAGCTTCTCCAGTCCGGTTGCATTCCTCTGCGGATCGTCTCCATCTTCGAGGAGGAGCTTTGCGAGGCGATACATGCATCGTTTGTTCCCGGCCTCGGCTCCCCTGGAATATTGATCGAAAGCCGCCTTGCGATCTTTCCTGACGTGTTGTTCGTGGTCGCCCAGCACGAGCCGCGCGTCTGCAAGCCCTTGATCGAGCGCCTTGTCGAGCCACTCGCGGCCTTCGTCTTTGCCGGTGGCAAGCAGGAGCCTGCCGA
>CAMLOZ010000641.1 GCA_946481625.1 uncultured Haloferula sp.
CCGCCGTGGCGGACGAGCCGGTATTCACTGCTTTGGTGGCGAACCGCTCCATGGTGCTGGTCCGGAGCGGCTCCGGAGCCTGTTTCAACCATGCGGAGGCGGCCGAGAAGTCCCGGTACAACCAGACGGAAGCAAACTGTTGGAACAGGACATCGCGCGAGCCGCCCTCCGGGAGCGACATCAGGAGATCGGCACCCGCTTGGGAGGGTTGGGGGAGGCTGGCATCCGAGGGGCTGCTGCCGAGGTAATCGACCAAGGGGTCGAGATGCCTGGCGACCGCCGCTTTTTCCTCCGCGGTACCTTCGGAGAGTTTGCCGATCAGGAGTCCGGCGAGGCGAGCGCGCTCGGAGAAATCGACCGTCGAGATCCTCGCAACGGCGGCGGCGGGATCAACGCTGAACCAGGCGGAAGCAACGATTCCGAGGAGCTGGTTCTTCTCTTGGAAGGGATAGTTTCCTTCGATCCATTCCCAGGTGCCCTCGGGATCCCGTCCGGCAGCCTCGCGGATCGCGTTCCGGAGATCATCCTGCGAAAGCGACCCGGCGCGATGGAGCCGGTCGAGCGATGCGATGGAGCCGAAGTCCCGGCCGGCGAGGCGCTCGGTCTGCCGGGCCAGCCCGCGTGGCTCGCTGCGCTGGCCGAACATGCCGGCGATGCCGGCCGCCATGCCATCCGGGCTCGGCGAATCCTGCGTGGTCCGGAAGTAGCGGGCCGCGAAGAATGCCAGGAGGCAGGCGAAGAGGGGCGGCAGATACTTCATGAGCCGGTGAAGCAGGCGGAGAGTTTGGCGGCTTCCGCGGCGGGAAGACGGGAGGAGATCCCGCGGTAGGCGGCTTGAGCCGCGTCGGGGTCGCGCATGGCCCAGGCTTTGAGCGCGGAGAGGCGTGCTTCCAAGCGAAGGGCGGGATCACCGATGGACCCGGACCATGCCCAGGCGGCTTCGGCATCGGTCTTCACGAGGTTCCTGACCAGAGGCAGCGCGGCGGCGTCGCGCTCGGGAGTTTCCTTCTGGTCCACCAGCCACTCGGCGGCGGCGTGGGGATTGTGATAGGCCCAGCCTTCGAACGCGGAGGCGAAGGCGGTCCGGCGTTGCGCGGGGTCATCCAAGGTGGCAGCCCACGAGAGGGCGGCGGAAGGATCCTCTTCACCCCAGTCCAGCGAGATGATCTTCAAGGAGCGGTTGAGTTCCTCCGACCCGGGAAGCTTCTCGAAAAGCGGTGCCAGGAGATCCGCTTGCACGCGGGGTCCGCCGTATCCGCCGCTGAAGCTCTCGCCGGCCTTGCGCTCCCCGTACCGCAAAACGTAGCTGCTGAAGGCGGCGGCCCGGTCCGCAGCCGGAATCATGGCCAGCAATTCGGCCTGACGCCGGGGATCCGCGTGAGCCCCGTGGGAAACGCGGAAGATGCCGCTGTAAGTTTCCGCCTTCAGTTCGGGGTCGGAGATTCCCGAAATGAAAGCGAGAGCCGCCTGCGGGTCCTGCTTCAGCCATTCATTGGCGATGCCGCCGAGGGCGTCGCCCAAACGGGGGCCGGGCGGCTCGACCGCGATCAAGCGGGCGGCTTCCGCCAGACGCTCGGCAGGCAGGCCTCGCCAGAGGGATGGCAGCGTGTTGAGACCGAGGACCGAGTATTGCTCCGTGGCCGAAGTGATCAGTCGGTAGGCATCGACCGGGGAAAGTTTTCCACTTGCGACCAGGCGGGGAAAGGAAGAGCGGATCGCCTCGATGGCCTCGAAGCGGTCGGCCTGCATCCCTGCTTCGCGGATCAGGGTGATCGCTTGCTCGGGGTTCTCGTTGGCGAGGCGCGTGAGCACCAGTTTGCCGATGGTGCGTGAGGTGGAGTCCGGAAATTTGCCGCCCGCGGTGATTTGCTTCCAGACGGCGAGCGGGTCGCTCTCGCTCCATTGATACAGCGCCGAGCGCAGGGCGGCGTCCTGGACCGCCGGGTCGAGGCCGCGGGCCCAGTGGCAGGCAGCCTCGGGATCTTTCATGGCCCGGACGCGTGCGATGAGGGCGTAGAGACCGGCGAACGCATTGCCGCGAGCGCCGGTGGCGGCCGTGTCCTTCACGAGGGAATGGGCGATCTCCTCGAACTCCGCGAGGTGCTGCTCTGCGACCAAGAGCCATGCGGGGTCGGAGTCCGGCATGGGTTCCCGGACCTGGCGGAACCACCACATGAAGGTCTCCCGATCTTCGTTCAGGAGCATGCGGGTGATGGTGGCGCGCTCGAAGTGGCCGTCCGGACCCGCCGGGATGGCGGTCCAAGCGGCGTCGGAATCGAGGAGCGCCCACTCGGTGAGCAGATGGAAGCGGGCGATGGTCGGGACCTTGTTGGCTTCGAAGAAGGCGAGGGCGCCGGCAGGGTCCAGTTCGGCCCAGCGGGCGCAGAGGAGCTTGAGCGGGTCGGTCCAGTCCGGGGACTCCTGATCCGCGAGGAGCTTGAGAAGTTCCTTCTCGAGATCGGCGGGGGTCGCCTTTTCGAAGCGTGCGGACCAGGCGAGGATGGCGGGATCACGCGGCGCGGCCGCCTCGGTGGTGGCGGCCTTGGCAGCGGTGCCCGCCGTGCGCGGCGCGGTCTGGTAG
>CAMLOZ010000642.1 GCA_946481625.1 uncultured Haloferula sp.
GGAGATATCGACGCCGCCCAGTTCATAAATGAAGAACCCGGCGGTGGGCGCACCCGCACCGGACAAGGTCGCGGTGATCGTGATCGACGCGGGAGCCGGTTCGGGAAGAAGATAGCAACCGACCGAAGTCCGGGAATTCACGGCAAACTTGCTTGCCGCGTTTCCGCCGAAGGTCATGCCGGCCGCAAGCGTGCCGTTGTCATTGTAGTAGCCTGCGACGATCACCTTCGCACTCGCCGGATTCGCAAGCGTGTAGGTGTAGGTCGAAGAGCCGGGAGTGGTCGAGGAACTGTTGGTGATCGAACTGCCTGTCCCGTTGACGGCGACTTGGGCCGATAGGGAACAAGTGAGTGCCACGGAACTGATGATGGCCGCGTTGAATGGACTTGGTTTCATGGATGTTGGGTTTCGGGGAATCGCAAGGGGATTAGGGAAGGTGGGCGCGTGCCGACTGGGGCTCCGGCCGGTCGTTTAATTCCACGTTTAATTAGAGGTGATCGACATCGGGTGGTCGGAGGCTTTGGGCCCGATACCCCCGGCCAGTTGCAGGGGTGACCGGATTTGGATTTCTTGGGTTCGGGAGGACATGGCCATCACGCGGGATGGCCCCGGGACGACCGGAATTGGACGTTTAATTAGATGAAAGCGATCCTGAGGTCGGCTGTCTAGAAGAAATCTCCGTTCTGTATGACAGACGGTCCTCGAGCGAGCCTCCTGCGTGGTTTTTCTCTCCGGCCTGGCATGTCCGGGGTACCCTGCGAGCTACCCGCCGGGGGGCGAGGAATCGGAATGAACTCAGGTGGTTTGGCCGGGGATCAGGATGGGACGGTGGACGGAAGAGGGCAGCACCGTATCGGCACCGCCCTTCAGGAGTTCAAAGGCCATCTCCGCCGCTTTCTTTCCCATTTCGTAGGAAGGGATCCGCATGGTGGTCAGCCGCTGCCAAGCGCAATGGGACGCATAGTCGCCGTTGAAGCTGGCGATCGCCAGCGAGTCCGGAATCCGCACGCCACGGTCATACGCGGCCCGCCCGATGAGGTTCGCCAGATCATCATCGTAGGCGATCACCGCATCGTGACGCGCGACCACCTCCCAGTCTTCCGGGCTCAAGTCGACATTGGGGCCGACCACTCCCCTGGTGCGGACGGTGTGGCTAAGCGCCTGCCTCTTGGCCTTGCGCATCGCCTTGCGATAGCCGGCCCACCGGTCGGCCGCGCTGTGGTGCATCTTGGCGACCGGCGGACCTCCCTCGACATGACGGTGAAGGAAGCAGATGCGCTGGTAGCCCTTCCCGATCAGATGCCGGGTGAGCTCGGCCGCGCCCCACTCGTCGTCCACGTAAACGGAATTCGTTTCGTGGCGGTCGTTGAGGAAAACCACCGGCAGGCGCGAAGCTTGCACGCGTTCGTAGATCTGATGGGCCAGTTCACTGTAGCTCTCGATGACCAGGGCATCGAGGTTGCGCTCCTTCAGGACGCTCGGCATCGCCTTGCTGATGTCCTCGATGGCGACCGGCAGGCGGATCAGGGTGATGCGGGAGCCGTGTGCTTCCGCCATATCGTGAACTCCGGCCAGATAGCCGCCGGGGGAATTGGTGAGCAGCCCGGTGCGTGCGGCGAAATAACCGATCGTGCCGAAGCTGTTGGAGCGGATCGAGCGCGCACCGGAGTGCGCCTGGTAATCCAGTTGGCGGGCAACCTCCTTGATCCGCTCCACCGTCTCGGGCGGGAGCTTGATATTGGACTTGGGATGCGGGCGGAGTGCCTGCGAAACCGCGGCCGTGCTCACCCCGGCGGTCCGCGCGATGTCCTTGATGGTCGTTCGACGGGGTGGGATCATCGGCAGGCCTTTCGAAAGTCTTAGGAATCAGGGCTTCCCCGCTTCATGGCAAGGGAAAACGAGAAAACGGGAAGCCCGCCGACGGCGGTGCGGCACCGTTTCTCAAAGAGGTTGCGCCTTGGTTCCGCTCTTCTGCAAGTGCTCCAGGATCCGGTTGTAGAAAGGACCCTCCAGACGGTAGAAAAACAACACCCCCAGGCAGAGAAGCGAGCACAGGCCGGGCACGGCATTGAAGAGCCAGCGGATACCGTTTTCGGCGGCGGGCGTGAGCGGGGCATTGGCCTCGTAGCCCGTGAGCGACATCATCAGGGCGGCCGCGCTTCCGGCCAATGCCATCCCGGCTTTCTGCATGGCGGAGAAGAACGCGAAGGGAATGCCTTCGGAGCGGAAGCCGTTCTTGAAATGACCGTACTCCACGCAATCCGGAAGCATGCCCCATTGCGTGATGGAGCACATCATCATCCCCGCGGTGGACACCATCGACAGCCCGAAGATCATAGTCAGGTTGTCGTCGGGAGTGAACTGGCGCGCGATCGAGAACAGCGCCACCAGCAGGCTGCCGATCATGAACGCCTTGAGCTTCCCGATGCGGGCGGTCACCAAGGGCGTGAGCAGCACCCCGGCGATCTTGCAGGGGATCATGACCAGGAAGAACGTGGATTGGAGCGAGGCGTCCTGGATGATGTATTTGAAGAAATACAGCGCGACGGCATTCCCGATCACCCAGACGCAGGTGT
>CAMLOZ010000643.1 GCA_946481625.1 uncultured Haloferula sp.
AAAATCAAACTCAGCAGCATTGCCGTCGAGAACCAGGACCATGCTCTCGCTTTCTATACCGACGTCCTCGGCTTCAAGAAGAGCAAGGACATCCCCGTCGGCGAGTTCCGCTGGATCACGGTCGTCTCGCCGGAGGGGCATTCCGATGTCGAACTCGTTCTCGAGCCCAATGCCAACCCCGCCGCCAAAACCTATCAGGCGGCCCTCTTCCAGCAGGGCATCCCCTGCACCGCCTTCGAGGTGGATGACATCGAAGCCGAGGTGAGGCGCCTGAAAGAAGCCGGGGTCGAATTCACCATCGATCCCACCTCCTCGGGCCCCGTCAGAATTGCCGTCTTCGCCGACACCTGCGGGAACCTCATCCAGATCTACCAGCAGGCCGACACTTGAGATCCCGACCTCCCAAGCGCAACAAATGTCTCATTATCAATAATTTCACGAGGATTCCCGCTAAGTCCCTCCTTATCGGAATCCCGTAATAGTGCGAACTCGACACTCCTAATCCCGGTTTCCCGCGCGGTTTCCCCGCTTGCAATACGGGGTCGCAGGGGAAACAGTCACGCCGTCCGCATCGCTCCTTTCCGACCCATGAATCGCCCCATCGTTTGGCTGGCCCTGATGGCCAGCGCCGGTCTTGCCCCGGCCCAGCAGCCGGCCGCTCCCCCTGCCCCGCAGCAGGCCCGTCCTTCCGGGGCTTTCGAGGTGAACGGGATCGCCGCCAAGGTGAACGGCCGGGTGGTGACCAAGAACAAGGTCGGCTTCATGATCGCCCCGATCTACGCGCAGTTGATGGCACAATTTCCCCGTCGCGGTGCCGAATTCGAACGCCAGGCGCTCGACGCCCGCGAGAAGATCCTGCAGGAGCTGATTGACCGGGAGATCATCCTCTCCGAGTTCAAGGCCATGGAGGCAAAGGGTGCCAACCTGCCTTCGCACGTCGTCGAGAAGGAAATCGACCGCCAGATCCGCGAGCTCTACAACGGCAGCGAGGCGAAGTTCGAGGAAGAACTGAAGCGCGCCCGCATGACCCGCGATGGTTTCCGCAAGATGACCCGCGACCAGCTCATCGTGCAGGCCATCCGCGCCGAACACTTCTCCGACGCGCCGCCGCCGTTGCCGGGCGAGATCCAGAAAGAGTATGCGGCGATGAAAGATTCGATCCGCGACATCTCGAAGGACAAGATCACTTTCAACAAGATCTTCCTGCCGCGCCAGGACCCCCAGAATCCGTTCGCCACGGCGGAATCCCAGCTCGCCCTCGCCGAGCAATTGGTCGCGGACATCAAGACCGGCTCGGACTTCGGCGAAAAGGCCAAGACCCACTCGCGCGACGCATTCGCCGCCGAGGGCGGTTTCCAGGAGAACGTGCCGCGCACCGATCTCGCCCCCGAGTTCGCCGCAATCATCTTCAACGGCAAGAACGGCGATATCGTCGGGCCGCTGGAAGACCCGGCCGGGTTCACGATCGTGAAGATCATCCAGATAACACCCGGCCCGGTGCCACCGCTATCCGAGGTGAAGGAGAACGTGGAAGAGCGCGTGCGCCGCAAGAAGTCCTCTGCCGCTTACGAGAAGTGGATCGAGAGCAAGCGCCGCTCGGCCATGATCGAGAAGAAGATCTGATCCGATGCCGCGCATCCTGATCACTTCGGGAGATCCTGCCGGGATCGGCCCGGAGGTGGTGGCGAAGGCGCTCGCTTCCGAAAAGCTGCCCGCGGGTTTCGACTTCCAAGTCTTGGGCGGCCCCATGTCGGCCACCCCGGGAAAACCCGACGATGCATCGGCTCTCCATGCCTTGGAAGCCCTCGAGGAGTCGGTGCGGATCCTGAAAACCGACCCCGACGCCGTGGCGGTCGTGACCGCCCCGGTCTCCAAAGCCACCCTCCAGCGCCGCGGATTCGCGTTTCCGGGTCAGACGGAATTTTTTGCAGAACGATTTTGCTGCAAAGACTTTGCGATGTGCCTGAGTGGCGCAAACCTCAGCGTGGGCCTCGCGACGATCCATATTCCTCTAGCAAGCGTTCCAAGTAACCTTTCGATTGAAGGGATCGTCCGCACCGGCCGCCTCCTCGCCGACTTCGCCCGCCGCCGCTTCCGCCGCGAACCCCGCATCGCCGTTGTCGGCCTCAATCCCCACGCCGGCGAGGAAGGCCGCTTCGGCGACGAGGAGATCCGCATCATCGCTCCCGCCATTGAAGCGCTGAACAAGATCTCGCCGGGCGTCTTTTCGGGTCCTCACGTCCCGGATGCCGTCTTCCGTCGTGCCGTTGCGGGCGAGTTCGATGCCGTTCTGGCGATGTATCATGACCAAGGCCTGATCCCTCTCAAGCTTTTGGATTTCGACACCGGGGTTAATGTCACCCTCGGCCTCCCGAAGCCCCGGACGAGCCCGGACCACGGCACCGCCTTCGACATCGCCGGCAAGGGAATCGCCCGTCCCGACTCGATGATCCACGCGATCCGCCTCGCCTGCGAACTCGCTTGAGACATGCCGCTCTACGACACGACCGCCGACGTGATACGCAAGGCGCTGCGCGGGCTGGACATGGCTCCCGCCGATGCGGCGCGGCGTGCCG
>CAMLOZ010000644.1 GCA_946481625.1 uncultured Haloferula sp.
ACATCGTTTTCTGGTGAACTTTCCGGTCACTTGAGTTTCCCGCGAAACCCCGCCCCGCGCGGGGTTTCGCATGTCCGGAACCCCTCGAAAGACTCAATCGCCCTTTGCCATTTCCGCCCGCGCCACCCATAATGCGGCGCGACCCTCGACCCCTCCCCCTTCCGGCGCGCCTGCTTGCCATCCGTTCCCATGTCCATCGATATTGCCACCTCCCTTTCCGATCTTGCTGCCGATGCCGCCGCCGGCCTCAAAGAACATTTCGGCGTCGAGGCCACGGTGACGGCCGCCGCGCCGGGCCGGGTGAACCTCATCGGCGAGCACATCGATTATTGCGACGGCTTCGTGATGCCCTTTGCGATCGACCGCTACATCGTGATCGCCGCCAGCTTGAACGGGACCAACGAGGCCCGCGTGGTCACCGCGCTAGGCGGTGACCCGGCGATCCTGCCGCTGAACGTGCCGCAGGCGGTCACCGAGCCGAAGTGGGCGAACTACATCCGCGGCGTGTTCCAAGGCTTTCAGGACCGCGGGCATCACCTGCCGGGCTTCGATGCCTATGTGCTTTCCTCGCTCCCCCGCGGTGCCGGTCTCTCTTCCTCCGCCGCGCTCGAGTGCTGCGTCGCCACCTTGCTCGAAGGGCTCCTCGACACCGTCCTGGATACCAAGGAAAAAGCCCTCCTCTGCCAGAAGGCCGAGCACGATTACGCGGGCGTGCCCTGCGGCATCATGGACCAGTTCGCCTCCGCCTTCGGCAAGGTGAACCGCCTGATCCTGATCGATTGCATGACCGGCGAGCCCGAGCTCGTACCCTTCGAAAATCCCGATCTCACGGTGCTGATCGCAAACACGATGGTGCACCACGAACTCTCCGACGGCGGTTACGCCGCCCGCCGCAAGAACACCGAGGACGGCCTGGCGATGATCGGCAAGGCCTCGTGGCGCGAGGTGACGCCCGGCGACGTGGAAGAGGTTTGGGACAAGCTCGGCGATCCCGTGAACCGCCGCTCACGCCATGTTGTGGGAGAAATCGCCCGAACGATCGCGGCGGCGGAGGCGCTGGCGAAGAACGACTATGAAGCGCTCGGCCCACTCATGGCCGCCAGCCACGATTCGCTGCGCGACGACTTCGAAGTTTCCTGCAAGGAGCTCGATCTCATGGTCGATATCGCCCGTGCCATCGGTCGCAGCGGCGGCGTGATCGGCGCGCGGATGACCGGCGGCGGCTTCGGCGGCTCGACGGTGACGCTCTGCGAATCGCGCCATGCCGCGGACATCGCGGCGACGATGGCGGAGAAGTACGAAGAGGCGACTGGGATCAAGGCGCAGATTCTGGCGTCAAGGCCGGCGCAAGGGGCGCATTTGGTGTAGGGGTGGGGTGGACGTGAATGCCGGGGCAGGAGTGCCCCCTCTCCTTAATGCTGCCGCCTCATGTGGAAGCGCTAAGGAGAGACGACACTCTTGTCGTCGGGGTTGGAGATGAAGGCCTGCAGCGGACTGCCTGAAAAAGAGTGGCCGACCGCTCCGCTTTCGGGGAGGGAACTGCAAGCCTCCGGCGCGGACGAAGGAAGGAGAAACGCGACTCCTTTCTTTCGCCCATCGGCAGTCGGAGACTGCCTTTCCTCTCCGACAGCGGAGCGGTCGGCTACTCTCGGATAAAAAAACCCGGAGGCTCTCGCCTCCGGGCTCTCCGGGGAAGGTTCCCCCAACGGGTGATCGTGCAGGGAATCAGGAACCGGGCTTCTCCTCGGCGGGCTTCGCCTCTTCCTTCTTCTCCTGGGGCTTCGGCTCGCGCTCGCGGCGCGGGCCACCTTCACCGCGGGGGCCGCGCTGGCCGGGGCCGCCGGGGCGGAGATAGCGGAGATCCTCGCCCGCCTTCACGGCGGTCTGGATCTCCTCGCGGCTCAGCTTGCCGTCCTTGTCGGCGTCGTATTTCTCAACCAGGGCCTTGCGCTTCGCCTCGCGGGCTTCGTTCGCGGCCTTCTGTTCTTCCTCGTTGAGCTTGCCGTCCTTGTCCTTGTCGAATTCGGCGATCTCCTTCTTGCGGGCTTCCTCGCGGCGGGCCTGCATGGCTTCGCGCATCGCGCTGCGTTCGTCATCGCTGAGCTTTCCGTCGCCGTCCTTGTCGAATTCCTTCAGCACGGCTTCCGGAAGCTGGCGCGGTCCGCGGTTGGGGCGTCCTTCTTCCTGCTGGGCTTGGGTGACGGCGGTGCCGGAGATTGCCACGGCGAGCGCGATCCAAGTGATATTCGTCTTCATTGGTCTGATCGGTTGTGTGATTTGCTGATGGTCGACGGGTGGCCAATCCGTTGTTGGCAGGGAAACACGGCCCCGGCGGGAAGGTTGCGCGGCGGAATGAATTTGCCTCGGAGCACGCCGCCGTCTTGGATTCGCGCGGATGCCGAACCCCGCGCCGGACAATTCGAAACGAGCGACCTTCCTGCGCCGCAGCGCGAGCACGCTCGGACTCTGGGCGGTGGTGGCTGCGGCGCTGTGGAGCCGGCAGGCTTGGGCCTACGTCGGGCTGGTCGGGGTGCTGACCCTGATCTCGACCCGCGAG
>CAMLOZ010000645.1 GCA_946481625.1 uncultured Haloferula sp.
CGGAGGTAGAGGAAGAGGCGGTAGGTGCCGGGCACCTGCGGGGCGGTGAATTTCCATGCGTGGTCCCCGGCGGCTTCGATGGCGAGGGGCTTTTCCTCCGGGGCGCGCTCGCGGTCGCCGCCTTCCTTGCGGTCGGTGGATTCGGCGGCGATGCGCCAGTCGAATGTGAGCGCATCGCCGTCGGGGTCGGCGGCGGCGAGGTTGACCACGACGGCTTGGCCGGGGGCGAGGGTTTTGGCGAGGGCGGGGGCGGTGAAGGTCTCGACGCGGGGGCAGCGGTTGGCGGGCCATGTGCCGGTCCAGGCGCGGGAGACGGCATCGACGGCGGGGAGCTTTTCGCCGGTCTTCAGGAACATGCCGTACCAGGTGGAGGTGGTTTCCTGTTTCTGACCCCAGAGGAAAGCGAAGGTGCCGACGCAGAGGCCGGCGGATTCTTCGGCGACGAGTTGCTGGGTGGCGTAGTACTTGGCGGCCTTTTCGCGGCTGCTCGGCTCGATAGGGGCACCCCAGGGGGTTTGCGGGACTTCCCAGTGGCCGGAGGGGCCGAACTCGGCGAGGACGAAGGGCTTGTCCCAGCCGGCGTCCTTCACCTGCTTGCCCGCGCCGGAGGCGGAGGCGTAGGCATTCACGCCGAGGATATCGATACTCGGGCAGTGGTCCTTCACGCCCTGCACCTTCGCGGGGGCGGCACCGGCGATGACGGTCATGACGAGGCGGGTGGGGTCTTCTTCCTTCACGATCTTCGCGAGGACTTCGAGCTCCTTCCAGATGCGGGTGTCCCGGCCGTCGGCGGCGGGGCCTTCCATCTCGTTGCCGAGACCCCAGATGCCGATGGCGGGTTCGTGCTTCCACTTGGCGATGGCGGCACGGATCTCGCGGCGCTGCTTTTCGAGCTGGGCGGGGTCGGAGTAGTTGAAGCCGTGGCGTTCGTGGGCGACCCAGAGGCCGGCGGCGATGGTGAGGCGGTGCTTCTCGGCCTGCTCGACGAGGGGGAGGCCGTCGACGGTCTCGGCGAGGGAGTCGATGCCCCAGGTGCGGATGGCATTGCCGCCGGAAGCGGCGAGGACATCGAGGTGCTGCTGGCCACCGGCACCGCGGAGGAAGAAGGCTTGGCCGTCGCGCCGGAGTTCCCAGCCGCCGTCCGGCTTGCGCTGCATGGTGATGGGTCCGGCGGCTTGGGCGGCGAAGGTGAGGATGATGGAAAGCGGTGTGGCGACGGCGAGGAGGGGTTTCATGGGATCGGGGTGGACTACGCCGATTTGTTGCATAAAATTACAGTATTCGTTTCCGGGTGGGAAGGAAGGTTGGGCGGCCGGTTCCGGAAGAAAGATTTGTCCGACAACAGGCCGTTCTTGCCAGTGCGGGGGGAGGGGTTCATGCTGGCGCTACTCATTGAGGGAGAATCGGGAGGTGACGGACGTAAACCAACAATTGATCGCGGATCGGCTGGGGATTTCCCGGGCGACGGTGTCCCGCTGCTTCACCAACCACGCGGGGATCAGTCCGGTGACGCGGGCGAAGGTGTTCCAGATTGCGGCGGAGCTGGGCTACTCGCACATGGAGACGCGGACGCGGACGAAGAAGGTATCGCCGTCCCGGATGGACCTCTGCGTGCTGATCTGCACGGAGACGAAGGAGTATTTCAGCGGGGGCTACGAGAGTCCCGGGGCGCAGATCCTGGAGGGGGTCTCGGAGTACGCTCAATTGCACGGGGCGCGGGTGGAGATGCATTTGGTGCCGCCGAACGTGGACAGCTTCGAGGATCCGGAACTGCAGCGGATCCCGAGCCTGTCGAAGCGCCGGACGAGCGGGGTGCTGCTGATTTATCCGTTTCCGGAGAAGGTGATCGACGGTCTGGCGGCGCGGTTCCCGATCGTGTCGCTGGTGGACCAGTACGAGCACAACGCGATCGATTGCGTGGACGTGGATCATTACCACGGGATCTCGTCGCTGGTGGATCATCTGATGGAGGCCGGTCACCGGCGGATCGGGTTCTACACGCGCAAGTACGCGGTGGAGGCGGGCTGGTCCTTCCGGCGCTACAGCGCCTTCATGGAGAAGATGACGCGGCTGCGGTTGAAAGTCGATCCGCAGGATGTGGTGGGCGTGTTCCCGCGGCCGGAGACGGGCGTGGAGGAGAGTTTCGACATCGCGGCGGAGCGGACGAAAGCGGGCGTGACGGCGTGGATTTGTGCGGCGGACCACCAGGCGTACGATCTGATCCTGGCGTTGAAGAAGCGCGGGGTGAAGGTGCCGGGGGATGTTTCGGTGACGGGCTTCGACGGGATCGAGCGGCGCGGGAACCGTCCGGCGCTGACGACGATCGAGATTCCGTTCCGGGAGATCGGGGCGTGCGGGACGCAGCGTTTGGTGGCGCGGTTGAAGAAGCGGTTTCATCAATCGCAGCATGTGTATATCTCGGGGAGATTGCGGGAGGGGAATACGGTGGGGGCCAGAAGAAGTGTCGAGTGATCAGTGAGCAGTGAGCAGTGGTAAAGGCAGGATGAACCGCCAGGATGCCAAGGGCGCCCGGTGATGGGGCTTCGGAAGTCCGGG
>CAMLOZ010000646.1 GCA_946481625.1 uncultured Haloferula sp.
GTTCCGAGGAAATGGCGGGCTACATGATCGGGAAGTTCGGGCTGCGCGAGAAGCTTTTCGTGGCGACCAAGGTCTGGACCACCGGCAAGGAAGAAGGCATCCGGCAGATGGAGGCCTCCATGGAAAAACTGAAGGCGCGGCCGATCGACCTGATGCAGGTGCACAACCTTCAGGACGTGGCGACCCACCTCGACACCTTGCGCGGGTGGAAGAAAGGCGGGCTGGTTCGCTATTTGGGCATCACCCACTACACGGCCAGCCAGCACCAGGCCGTCGAGAAACTCTTGGAAACGGAGAAACTCGATTTCGTTCAGATCAACTATTCGGTTGGCGAACGGGAGGCGGAGAAACGCCTTCTGCCGCTCGCCAGGGAGAGGGGCGTGGCGGTCATTGCAAACCGGCCCTTTGCGGGCGGCGAGCTGATCAAAGGCTTGGTCAAGAAGCCGCTTCCCGGTTGGGCGAAGGAAATCGATTGCGATAGCTGGGCGCAGTTGCTGCTGAAATGGGTCGTCTCCCATCCCGCGATGACCTGCGCGATCCCCGCCACCTCGAAGATCGACCACCTGCGCGACAACATGAAGGCGGGCCTCGGGGTGATGCCGGACGACGAGATGCGGAAACGGATCGCAGAGGCCGCCTCCGCCTGATGATTCAGGAGGCGGAGGTCTTCACCAGCAGGCCTTTTTCCCGCGCGGTGCGAAGGACCTTCGAGAACAGCAAGCCGGCGAGGCCGAGGTAAACCGCGTTCAGGCCGAGCGCGATGGCGAACTGCCGGAAGTCGAAGCTGCCGTCGAGAATGGAGGCCCGCATGCCCTCGAACACATGCGAGGGAGGCAGGGCCATCGCCACCCCCTTCATCCACTCCGGCAGCTCGCTCATGGGATAGAACACGCAGGAGAAAGGTTGGACCATGAAGGGCAAGGCCCACGCAAGCGACTCCGCCCCGTGCCCCCAGCGCAGGATCAGGGCAATGGAGGCGATGCCGAGAGCCCAACCGAAGAGCATCAGGTTCGCGTAATAGGCGATCAGGCCGAAGTGGAGCTGGAAGAGATTGAAAGAGTAAGCCGCGGCGGCAACCGCGATGAGCATGATGGCGGTGATGCCGACGCGCAGCAGCCCGACGCCGAAGGTAGCCGCAATGTAATCCGTCATCCGCACCGGTGCCGCGAAGATGTTCAGGAGATTGCGGGTCCAGACATCCTCGAGGAACGAGATGGAGACACCCTGCTGGGCTCGAAACAAGGCATCCCACAGGATGATCGAGGCGATCAGGAAGGTGATATATTGCGGGAAAACTCCCCCTCCCTGCTTCTGGAGGTACATCGTGAGGAAGCCCCACACGAGCAGCTGGACGAGCGGCCAGAAGAAAAGCTCGAAGGTCCGCATCGGGTTCTTCGCATAAAGCAGCACGTAGCGGGTCAGCAGCGCGCGAATGACGGATGGCTTGAACATGGCGGAGTCGCGCGAGTCGGCCCTCCGCGTGCGGGGAGAATCCAGCGCGGATCGGAGCGGCGTCAAAAAGAAAGCGCGGCGGCAGCGGCCTCACTTTGCTGGACGAGCGGGACGGGCCGCGCCGATAGTCCCTTGCAGGCCATGAAGACACTCCTCGCCTTTCTCTCCGGAGCAGCCTTCGGCGCCCTCGCCATGTGGCTGGCGTTTCCCGACGCCAAGGACGCGGCGGTAAAAGACGGATCGGCAGGTTCCTCCCAGGGACCGGCGGAACACAGCCCCGGCACCGACATGCCCGAAAGCGGCATGCGCAGCGCGAAGACCGCGAGGCCCGGCAGTTCCGGGGAAGTCAGCGGCGATGCCATCGTCCTCGACGAAGACGACCCCGAGATGGTGCGGATCCATGAAACGATGGCCAGGGAACTGGTCGCGCGGAAACAACGCCGGATTGACGAACGTGTGGCGGCCTTGAGAGCCCGTTTGAACCTCGACGACGCCCAAACGGCAAAGGTCAGGGCCCTGCTCGAATCCGGCGACGAGGAAGAAGACATGCTGAGCAAGGTGATCTCCGGCGAATCAACCCTTCCCCCTGCAGCGGGCGAAACGGCGAGGAAGCGCTCGGACTTGGAAGCCCGGATCTCCGCCTTGCTCAAACCCGACCAAGCGGCCTCCTACGCGGAATTCCGGCAAGAGCAGCGGGAGAACCGGATCGAAGTCGCGACCGGACGGGAGATGACGCGGTTGCAGCAATCGCTGACCCTGAGCCCCGCCCAAAAGGACCAGGTCTACCAAGCGCTGGGAGCTATCGCCACGAGCGAGGAGGAACGCGGTGACACCGGCATTTCCATCGACCCGGAAGTCATCAAAGCACGACGCCAATCACGGCTCGATGCGCTCAAGCCGATCCTCACTCCCGAGCAGTATGAGGCCTACGAACGGAGTTCCGCCTGGATGCTCGACATGCAGGGAGGCGGCATGTCGATCGAGATCCGCGACGGGGAGTGAGCTGGCTCACGGCTTCACCTGCTTGTAAGCGAGCGGCGAAACCTGATCGCGGTAGATCTCTCCCGCCGGCGTGAGCGATCCGTCCTTGCGCTGCACCATG
>CAMLOZ010000647.1 GCA_946481625.1 uncultured Haloferula sp.
GCCGCGGATAATCGGGCGGCTGGCACCGGGACCGAAGTAGGTGGAACTGACGCCGGGTTGCCGGGCCAAGGTCTCGCCGAGGGTGGGCTGGAGGCTCAGTTGGAGCTCGTCGTCCTTCAGGACAGTGGCGGGCTGGATCTGTTGGAAGAGGGTCCGGTCGTCGGGAGAAGCGGTGACCACGATGTCGTCGAGGAGGTCGGCGGATTGGGCGAAGGCGGGAAGCGCGAGGAGGAGCGGGCTGGAGGCGAAGAAAGCAGAGGAGCGATTCATGCGGGATGGCCGTTAGATGGGTGAAACCGATATGCAGATGCAAGAAAAATGCAAAAGCATCCAACCCGCAAATATATTCTTGCAACTAAATTGCGTTAGTGGCTTTGGTCCGTCGCATGGCAAAGCTTCCAGTCACCGTCCTCTCCGGCTTCCTCGGGGCCGGGAAAACCACCCTCCTCAACCACGTCCTCCGCAATCGCGAGGGCAAGCGCGTGGCGGTGATCGTGAACGACATGAGCGAGGTGAACATCGACGCCGACCTCGTCCGCAACGGTGCCACGTCGCTTTCGCACACCGAGGAGAAGCTGGTCGAGATGAGCAATGGCTGCATCTGCTGCACGCTGCGCGAGGACCTGCTGGTGGAGGTGGGCAAGCTGGCGCGTGAAGGCCGCTTCGACCATTTGCTGATCGAGTCGACGGGGGTCAGCGAGCCGATGCCGGTGGCGGAGACCTTCACCTTCACGGACGAGCAGGGGCGGTCGCTGGGCGATGTCGCGGAGATCGACACCATGGTGACCGTGGTGGATGCCTACAACTTCCTGCACGACTTCAGCTCGCTCGGCAGCCTGGAAGAGCGCGGCGAAGCGTTGGGCGAGGACGACGAGCGCAGCATCGTGGACCTGCTCAGCGATCAGATCGATTTCGCGGACGTGATCCTGCTGAACAAGACGGACATGGTTTCCGACGAAGAGCTGCGGACTGTCCACGGCATGGTCCGGGCGCTCAACCCGAAGGCGAAAATCGTGGAAACGGTGAACTCGGAGGTTCCGCTCGATGCCGTGATGGGCACGGGACTCTTCGACCTCAAGAAGGCGCAGCAGCACGCGGGCTGGCTGGACTCGCTGGTGGAGCACACGCCGGAGACCGAGGAATACGGCATCTCGAACTTCGTGTACGAGCGGCGGATTCCCTTTCATCCAGAGCGCTTTTACGACGTGCTCCAGCTCGAATGGCCGGGAGTGATCCGCTCGAAGGGGGTTTTCTGGCTGGCCACCCGTCTGAAGATGGCCGGTTTCTGGTCGCAGGCGGGCGGCATGGCGCGGTATGAATGTGCGGGTCATTTCTGGGCCGTTGTACCGCGCGAGCACTGGCCGGTGGATACGACCCACATCGACCGCGTCTGGAAGGAGCCGAACGGGGACTGCCGTCAGGAGATCGTGCTGATCGGGACGGATCTGGATCGCGCGGCGCTGACCGCGATGCTGGACGAGGCATTGCTGACGCCCGAGGAACTCGAAATTCCGGAGGGACAATGGGGGAAGAAGTTCAAGGACCCTTTCCCGAAGTGGAAGATGGCGGTGGCTGCCTACTGACTGGAATTCCGCGGGAAATTCCCGCGCCCGGTCATTTTTCCTTGGCGGGTTTGCGATGTGCCGGGAAAAGCTGCGACGATGCTTGCTTTTTCACTGCTTGCCGCAGGTGCGGCGGACGTTTCGCCGCTCTTCGGCGTGATCAGCATGGTGCTGCTGATGGCGGTGCTGATGGCGCTGCTGCTGCACCGACTGAAGCAGAACTTCCTCGTGGGCTACATGATCTGCGGGATTATCATCGCCAACACCTCGCTGCTAGGGTCCTTTGGCAGCGAGAGCACGGAGATGGACGGGGTGATTGCCCATCTCGCGGAGATGGGGGTGATCCTCCTGATGTTCACGCTCGGGATCGAGTTCTCGCTCGGCGAACTCAAGCACTTGTGGCGGGTATCCTTGATCGGGGGCGGCATCCAGGTCGGCACGATCTCCGCGATCGGTGGGGCGATCTGCTGGTTCTGCGGCATCCGTCCGGCGGCGGAGGTGATCGTGCTGGCGGTATCGGTCGCGCTGAGTTCGACCGCGGTGGCGATGAAGTCCTTCCAGGACATGGGCCAGCCGAACAATCCGAGTGCGAGGACGGCGCTGGCGATCGCGCTCTTCGACGACATCGTGGTGATCCTTTTCCTGATCATCCTGCCCGCGCTCTTCGGAAAGGGCGACGAGTCGGTGGGTGCGGGGATCGCGATCGCGATCGGAAAGGGTGTCGTGTTCCTGGGAGGCGGGCTTCTGCTGGGGAAATACGGGGTGACTCCCTTGTTGCACCTGGTGGCGCGTACCCGGAGCGGGGAGCTTTTCACGCTCGCCGTGGTGGCACTCTGTTCGGGGATCGCGGTGCTGGGGGCGCTGCTGGGATTGTCCCCCGCTCTCGGGGCCTTCGCCGCGGGGCTGATCGTGAGCGAGTCGATCTACCGGCACCGGATCATGGCGGATATCATGCCTTTCAAGGATCTCTTCCTGGCGATCTTCTTCGTT
>CAMLOZ010000648.1 GCA_946481625.1 uncultured Haloferula sp.
ACAGGAAGACGCTGGTCTCCTGAACCACGTCATCGCAAGCCGCGTGGTGCGGCAGGATGCTCATGACGTAGGCGCGCAGGGCCACTCGCAGCGCATCGATCTCCGCCGCGAAGGCGGAGTCGTCCTGCGGGTCTTCCCGGGGCTCGGCACGAGACATCATCCCGCAGTATGTTCCGCAACCGGGACGATGCTGACCAAAATATTTTCAGCGCGTCACCTCGGTGCCGATGCCGCCGTGGGTGAAGATCTCCAGCAGCAGAGCGTGCGGCAGGCGGCCGTCAATGAAGTGGACCTTGCGGACGCCGGCATTCAGGGCGTCGATGGCGCTCTTGATCTTCGGGATCATGCCGCCGGAGATGGTGCCGTCGGACATCAGTTCGTCGGCTTGAGCGCGGCTGACGGACTTGATGAGGGTTTCCGGCTTCGAGGGATCCATCATCAGGCCGGGAACATCCGAGAGATAAACCAGCTTAGCGACGCGGAGTTCCTTCGCCAGCGCGGCGGCAGCGAGGTCGGCATTGATATTGAGCGGACGGCCGGTGGCCAGTTCCGCGGCCAGGGGTGAAATCACCGGGACGATGCCCGCGCGGTGGGCGGCATCCATCTGCCCCAGCTGGCAGCCGACAACCTCCCCCACCCTGCCGAGGTTGACACGCCGACCCTGGGCATCATCCGCGAACATCTTCTCGCCGAGGAAGACATCCGTGCCGGCGATTCCGACGGCCTTGCCGCCGAAGTCGCGGATCATGCGGACGAGGCCGGGGTTGATCTCGCTGGAGAGGACCTTCTCGACGATGTCGATGGCCTCGTCCGAGGTGACGCGGAAGCCGCCGACGAATTCCGCATCAAGCCCGGCTTCCTTCATGGCGGCGGAGATCGCCTTGCCACCGCCGTGGACGACGATCGGGTTGATGCCGGCGACCTCGAGGAAAACGATGTCCCGCATGACCTTCGCGACGAGATCGGGATCTTCCATGGCGGAGCCCCCCATCTTGATGAGGAAGGTCTTGCCGCGGAAGGCCTGGAGATAGGGCAGGGCCTCGATCAGGGCTTCGGCTTTTTCGATGGGATGCTGGAGGTCCATGTGGTGGGAAAGAAGTTCCGAGTTCTAGGTTCGAAGTTCCAAGGAAGAAATGCGGGAGGAGGTGCCAGATTATCGCCGGCGTTTGCGGCGGGACTTCTTGGAAGGCTTGGACGGGTTGTTTTTTCCGGAGGAGGAGGACTCCGGTGAAGGTGTGGCCGTTTCCGGAAGGATCGCTTCCGGCACGGGGGGCCGTGGCGATACGATCACCCGTGTCAGTCCTTCCGGTGTTTTCAGGATGCGGACGGAAACGAAGGCGGGCTCCGGGATCTCGACCGGATTCCCGATCGGAGCAGGCGGCGGAGGAATCTCGGTTTCCGGGGCTGGCTCCGGAAGAGGAAGCTCGACGGCGATAGGCGGCGGGGACGGAGCTGCTTCGGCTATCGGTTCTGCCGCGATGACGGGAACCGGAGTCGGTTCAGATGATGGGGCGGCAAGGGGCGGAGCGGCAGCAGCTTGGGGAGCAACCCGGCCCTCGGGGATGAAAGCCAGGAGGATCGACGCGACCGCCACCACGGAGACCGCGAAGGGCGGGAGCCAGAGGTTCTGCCGTGCCGCGAGGAGATAGACGAGTTCGGCGCTGAAGGCGGCGGCCATGAAGACCGCCAGCAAGCGCCAGCCGAAGCGGTCCATGGAGGCCGCCCATGTGGCAAAAAAGGCGATCAATCCCAACAGGCCCATCTCCGCGAGAGCTTCAGGACGCGGTAGGACGACGGACTTTTCATAGCGCGGGGCCGCCCGCAGCGCATGGGCAAAGCTCGCGAGGCTTTCGGACCAGGCACGGTCGGCATCCGGAAGCTCGGCGCGGTGATCGCGGATCAGCAGGGGGTCTTGCATGGGCGGGACGGGGTTGTCCTCGCTGACCAGTTTCCACGCGGGTGTGTCGATGGCGTTTGCTTCCGGCGTGATCGGGGTGCGTCCGAATTCATCGATGGGGATCACCGGGCCGCCGATGCCGAGGCGGATTTCCTTGCCGGCGAGGATCCGGATCTCGGCAGGATCGATCTTGAGCGCCGCGATCTCCGTGGCGAGCGGGAGGGCGAAGATGATGCGGTCGCCCCAACGGGCGAGGACGTGACGACGCCCCTCGCCGGCATCCCGCTCGTTCTCGAGCAAGGTGAAACCTGCCAGGGTGCGCTCGCCGCCGAGTTCGGCATTCGCCACCGCGACGCGATTCACCTGCGGCAAGGAGGACGAATCGCCGTCCACTTCGTCGGCATCGATCGAAAGCCGCAGGAAGGCGGCGGGGAGCGGCTCGGCGGCGGCACCGCGGGCGAGCGGCAGGCCGAGCACGGCGGCATCGAGTCGGTCGAGCTGCTTGCGGAGCGAGAGCAAGGCGAGCGGCTCGGCCTCCTCCCATGCCATGAGGTAGCCGCAGCCGACCGTGGTGTGCCCGGCTTCGCGGAGGCTGGCGAAGATCAGCGCACAATCTACCGGCGACGGTGGCGAGGAGGAGAAGTA
>CAMLOZ010000649.1 GCA_946481625.1 uncultured Haloferula sp.
GCGGGTTCGGGAGCCGGTTCCGGCGCGGGGGCGGGAGCTTCGTCCATCTTCTCCGGCTCGTTTTGCGCAACCGGGGGAGGCTCGGGGGCCGGTTCCGGAGCCGGATCGTTCTTCGCCACCGGTGGAGGAGCCGGGGCGGGAGCCGGGGCGGGGTCGGTCTTCGGGAGAGCCGGCGGCGGCGCGGGCTGCGGTGCCGGAGTGACGATGATTTTGCCATCCTTCTGCACGACCTCGATCACCCGCTCCTTGGTGTTGCTGTAGGAGATCAGGTTCGGGGTGATCTGAGGCTCGAAGACGTAGCCCGCACCACCGGCGGCGACCACGCAAAGCATCGGGAAGAAATACTTCATCTTGTTGGCCGATACGTAAGGATTCCGGCCGCCCTTTGACCAGATTTTTCCAAGTAAGCACAAAGTGGCGAAAGGGAAACCGCCAAGCCGCCAAATCCACCCGCGAGGGCCGGAACCGTCGCGGTACATTTTCTTTCCGCGCGCACTTGGCCACCCGCGGATGCCTCCCTAGCTTCCCCCCATGCCGCGACTTTTCCTCCTGGACGGGATGGCCCTCGTTTATCGGGCGCACTTTGCCTTCATCCAGAACCCGATCCGCAACTCCAAGGGGGTGAACACGTCCGCGCTCTACGGCTTCACCAACACGCTGCTGACGATCCTGGAAAAGGAGAAGCCGACCCATCTGGGCGTGGCCTTCGACACGTCCGCGCCGACGCCGCGGCACACGCTCTACCCCGCTTACAAGGCGCAGCGCGACGAGATGCCCGAGGAGCTGGCCGCCGCGATCCCGAACGTGAAGCGGCTGTGCAAGGCTTTCCACATCCCGCTGCTGGAAATCGACGGCTACGAGGCGGACGATCTGATCGGCACGCTGGCGAAGCGCGCGGAGCCGGAGGGCTTCGAGACCTACATGGTGACGCCGGACAAGGATTTCGCCCAGCTCCTGAGCGCGACCACCTTCATGTGGAAGCCGGGCAAGAAGGGCTCGGAGCACGAGGTGATCGGGCTCCAGCAACTGCCGGAAATCTGGGGGGTGAAGAATCCGCACGAGATCATCGACCTGCTCGGGCTGATGGGCGACACGGTGGACAACATCCCCGGCGTGCCCGGCATCGGCCCGAAGACGGCGCAGAAGCTCATCGCGGACTACGGGTCGGTGGAAAACCTGCTGGCGAACCTGTCCGCGCTGAAGGGAAAGCAGAAGGAGAACCTGGAGGCCCATGCCGACAACGCGCGGCTCTCGAAGGAACTGGCGACGATCATCATCGATGCGCCGATCGAGGTGAGCTGGGAAGACCTGGTGCTCTCGCCGCGCGATGACGAGGCGGTGAAGGAGTTGTTCACGGAGTTCGAATTCCGGACCCTGACCAAGCGGCTCTTCGGTGAAACGGCGGCGGCTTCCGCGAAGGGCGAGGTGGAAAGGGAGACGCCGGTGCAGACACAGACGATCTTCGAGACCTTCAAGAAGATCGGGGACGTCCCGCACACCTATCATCTCGCCGACACGGCGGAGAAGCAGGCGGAGCTTTTCGCGGAGCTCGCGAGGCAGACGGCATTCTGCTTCGACATCGAGACGACCTCGCTGGACCGCTTCGAGGCGAAGCTGCTGGGGGTAGCCTTCTCGTGGCAGGCGCACGAGGGCTGGTATCTCCCCTACTCCGCGGATCTCCACGCGCAGTTGAAGGAAGTGCTGACCGGACCGGCCCTGAAGACGGGCCATAACCTGAAGTACGATCTCTCCGTACTTCATCACCACGGGATCGAGGTGGAGGGCCCGTTCTTCGACAGCATGCTGGCGCACGCGCTGGCCTGTCCCGACCAGCGGCACACGATGGACTACGTGAGCGAGACGATGCTCGGCTACTCGCCGATCAAGCTCGCGGAGATCGCGGCCTCGAATCTCCAGCCGGATCTGCCCGCGCCTCCATCCGACGATCTCTTTTCTTTTGCGGAGACGAAGAAGGCCTCGAAGGAACTCGATATCTCCGCGATCCCGCTCGAAACGCTGGCCGAGTATGCAGCCGAGGATGCCGACGTGACCTGGCAGATCGCGGAGAAACTCCGGCCCTTGCTCGCCGGGCAGGAGAAGGTTTGCCACGAGATCGAGTGTCCCCTGCTGCCGGTACTGGTGCGGATGGAGATGGAGGGCATCTCGGTCGATCCCGCGGCGCTGGTTGAGATCGGCGGTCAATTGCAGCAGCGGATCGACGAACTTTCGGTTTCGATCGCCGCGCATGCGAAGCGGCCCTTCAACCTGAACTCGCCGAAGCAGCTCGGGGAGATCCTCTTCAACGAACTCGGGCTGGCGGACAAGGCGAAGAAGACGAAGACGGGGCAATTCAAGACCGACGAGGCGACGCTCGCGTCGCTGGCGGGCAAGCATCCGATCATCGACGAGATCCTGGAATACCGCGAGGCAACCAAGCTGAAGGGCACCTACCTCGACGCGCTGCCGCCGCTGGTCCACCCGAAGACCGGCCGCGTCCACACCAGCTTCAACCAGGTCGGCGCCGCGACGGGGCGCCTGTCG
>CAMLOZ010000650.1 GCA_946481625.1 uncultured Haloferula sp.
GTTTCCCGACTTCGGTTTTCAAGACCGACGCGATAGACCACTCTGCCACCCCTCCAATCTCTTGACCCGGCGCACTTGGACTCCTCGTCCGCCGCTCCGGCGACGGGTTTTACGCACGGATCCCTCCCAACGGCAAGCGAACATGGCGCGGCCCGGACGCGGGTACCGATACCCGGACTGGGTCGGAGAAATTTAGCGGCCGCCCCGCTTCCGAGTGGAACGGGGCGGCCGTTTGACCTCCCGGAAAGTGATCCGGCCGGATCGAGGGTCAACCGGGCCGATGGTCGGAACTTGCCCGGCATGAGGACAGGAGCCTAGCTGCCTGATTGAGTGGGTTGGCCGGGGTGATTTCCGATTGGGGGTTGAACGGGAAGGGCCGGTGGGTTTCTCTTTCCCCATGCCCATCGACGCCTACGCCAACCGCTTCGTCTGCGATCTGATCGCCTACGAACCCGGGAAGCCCATTGAGGAAACCGCCCGCGAACTCGGCCTGGATCCCGCCGATATCGTGAAGGTCGCTTCGAACGAGAACCCGCTCGGTCCTTCGCCGCTGGCGAAGGAGGCCATGCGAAAGGCGCTCGACGAGTCGCACATCTACCCGGACGGCGGCGGTTGGAAGCTCCGCACCGCCATCGCGGATCGCTTCGGTCTCGATATTTCCAATGTCGTGCTCGGCAACGGCTCGAACGAGATCATCGAGCTGCTCTGCCACAGCTTCCTGAACGGCCGCGCCGAGCTGATCGCCTCGGACCACGCCTTCGTGGTTTACAAGCTCATGGCCACGCTTTTCGGCGCGAAGTACGTCGAGGTGCCGGATCCGGGCTACGTCCACGACCTCGACGCGATGGCGGATGCGATCACCCCGGACACGCGCCTGGTTTTCATCGCGAATCCGAACAACCCCACCGGCACCGTCGTCGGCCAGGAGGCCATCGACCGCTTCATGGCGCGCGTGCCCGAGCATGTCGTCGTCTGCTTCGACGAGGCTTACCACGAGTTCCTCGACGATGCGCCGGACGTGCTCAAGTACGTCCGCGAGGGCCGCAATGTCGCGGTGCTCCGCACCTGCTCGAAGATCCACGGCCTTGCCGCGCTGCGCATCGGCTACGGCCTCTGCTCGAAGGGTGTTGCCGAGATCCTGCAGAAGGCCCGCCAGCCCTTCAACACGAACGCCATCGCGCAAGCCGGTGCCCTCGCCGCGCTGGAGGATGCCGAGCACGTCGCGAAGACCCGAGCGATCAACAAGGAGGGGCTCGCTTTCTATGAGGCGGCCTTCCGCGAGCGCGGGCTGGAGTTCGTTCCCAGCGTCGCCAACTTCATCCTCGTCAGGGTGGGGGAAGGCGACCGCGTCTTCCGCGAGATGCTCAAGCAGGGCGTGATCATCCGTGCGATGAGCGGCTACAAGCTGCCGGATTGGGTGCGCATTTCGATCGGCACGCCGGAGCAGAACCGGCGTTGCCTGGAGGTGCTCGACACGGTGTTGAGCGTTGCAAGTGTTTGAAGATAATGGTTCGCATGGTTTGACAGTCTAGGGGGCGGTCCCTAAATCTAACCGCGGATAGAAGCGGAAAGCTATGGCCGGAGTCGCCTTCCAGGACCAGCGGGAATTCAGATGCGTCCACTGCAGTGGGAAGATCCTTGTGCCCAAGGATTTGCCGCCCATGACCGGGCCGTGTCCGCATTGCGGGAGCACGATCACTTCGCCCGATCCGAAGGACGACAAGCCGCCCCAGCAGGTGAGTGCGACGGTGGAAGTGCCGGCGGTGGCGACCGAGCGGGTCGAGGTTCCGGCGGCGCGTCCTTCGTCCGGGCCTCCGCCGCTACCGCCTTCTGCCGCTCCGAAGCCGTCCGAGTCCCGTTTCGCGCCGCCGCCAACCCCGCAGCCCGTCGCGAAGCAGGAGCCGGTTTCGCCTTTTGCCAGCCCGAGCGCCAGTCCTGCCTCGCCCGCGCTGCTTACCCCGCCGCCGCCCTTGATCCGGGTGGAGCCGGTGGATCTGCCGGATTCGCTCGGTGTGCCGGACATGACGTATCATCCCGGGACTCCGCAAGCGCCCGCGGCCGATCACGCCGCTGCCGCCCGCGAGGCTGCAGCGAAGGAAGCGGCTGCCCGCGAAGCCGCCGAGAGAGAACTCGCGCTTGTCAGGGAAGCCGCTGCCAAGGAGATCGCCGCGGCGAAGGAGGCTGCCGAGAGGGAGGCCGCCGCCGCCCGCGAAGCCGCAGCGAAGGAAGCCGCCGAACGCGAAGCTGCGGCGAGGGAGGCTGCTGCCAAGGAGATTGCCGCGGCAAGGGAGGCTGCCGAGAAGCAGGCTGCCGCCGCCCGTGAAGCGGCTGCCAAGGAGGCTGCGGCGGCCCGTGAAGCGGCTGCGAAAGAAGCTTTGGCCCGCGAGGCCGCTGCCCGTGAGGCGGCGGAGAAGGAAGCTGCCGTGCGTGAGGCGGCGGCGAAGGATGCCGCTGCCCGCGAGATCGCCGCGCGTCAGACCGCCGAAAAGGAGGCCGCTGCCGTCCGCGAGGCTGCGGCGAGGGAAG
>CAMLOZ010000651.1 GCA_946481625.1 uncultured Haloferula sp.
CCGGCGTTCTCCCCGAAGGTGAAGGACACTCGCGCGACGCGGTCCTTCTCCCTCAACGTGAGACATAGGTCGCTTGGGACTGCTTGTAGTAGTGGTTCACGCGGCCGAGGAACCAGCGCCACTTCGCCCCCGGCCTGCCGTTGTCGAGCAGGAAGTGGGGACAATTCTTGTTCGGCGGATTCTTGCCCCGGCGCGGCCAATGATAATGCGGCACCACGCGGCTCAGAGGGATGCCGTTCTGGTGCATCAGGCGGGCGGTGAGCATCGCGGTCCGTTCGATCGTGGCCGACCGGTTGCTGCCGCGGTGCTCGCACATCTCGATGCCGATGGACAGGCGGTTGCCCGGACCGGCGAAGTCGGCGTGCTCCCCTTGCTCGGTGACGGGCATGTGCTGGATCGCCACCCGGTCGTCCACCGTGAAGTGCCAAATGAGATAGCCGATGCGGTTGCCGCCGGAACGCTTCGGCGATCGCAGGGCCCCGCGCTTCAGCGCCAGCGAGTGTCGTTCCGCATCCGCCGAATAATTCTGGGTCGAATGGATGGTGATGTACTGCGGCTTCATCGGGCGCACCACCTTGCGGCCGTGGGTCCCGCGGGGGACCATGTCCACCTTCAAATTGATCTGGCGGGCCGAGTAGGCACCGTCTCCACCGGAAGGCGCGGAGACCGGATGGGATTGTCCCGAGACGAGGGGCGAACCGCCGCGGATCCCGACCACCTCGTCCCGATAGCCCGGCAAGGGATCCACCTGCGCGCAGTGAAAGCAGGCCGTCGAAAAAACGAGCATGGCCGCCACGAACGGAAACTTCATGCGGCTAGCCCTTAGCACGACCCCGATTGCGCGTGAAGCCCGAAGAATCAGCAAATCCGAAGGAAGGGTTGCGATTCATAAAATTGCATCCGGACCCGCTTGAAGATTTCCAAAAGGCCCGGGTCTTGCTTTCATGCAGGGATGATCTCCTCCAAACCAGCCCTCCCCTTGGCCGTTGTTATCTCGCTCCTCCCTTGGTCCGGCCGGGCTGCCGAGGCGGGCGCTTGGGAGACCTTCTCCACCCTGGACAACGCCAATGCGTGGGGGGTCTTCGACCTCTCCGACGACCTGGCCTACTACTGCCAGTGGGTCGGCGACACGCCGGGGGAAGAGTTCGTGCTTTTCCAGCATCTGGACGACGCTCCGCTCTGGTTTTTCACCGATGTCACGGGGAACGCCGGAGGAGGGAAGCTGCTGGGCGACTACGCGACACCGAAGATCCAAGGCATCCTTGCCGAGGTTTACATCGACGCGATCGAAGAATTCGGAGAACTCGACTGCGCGGTTTATACCACCGGCCCGGCGGGCACGACCTTCTACTTCAGCGTTTCCTACTACGACACCGACCTCGAGGAGTCCGGCTGGCACTCGCTCCGGTTCGGATTCTTCGACCAGCCCTGGTACTTCTTCAATGGCACCAGTTATGTGCCGGTTCAGGTGACCCAACAGTTCCTCTCCTCCATCCAGGAAATCGGTTTCCGGTTCTTCCCGAGGGCGGGGACCACCGTCGATTCGCTGGCAGCCCTCGACAATGTGATGTTGGAGCCTCTGGTGCCGACACCGGTACTGGCGACTTCGATCTCCGGCGGCAATTTCCGGATGGGATTCACTCCCGTCACCGGGGTTACTTACACGGTGCAAAAGCTGCTCGATCCGGCGGAACTGGGCTGGGACATCGTGGAAGCGGACATCACCGGCACCTCCCCTTATCTCCACGAAACGCCGGTGGTTCCAAATTCCAAGGAGTTCTTCCGGGTGATGGCGGACGCGATTTACACCCCGTTCATCACGCCGCCGCCCTGAGGGACGCAAGCGGTTGGGCGACGGTTCGGCGGGGCGATTAGGGAGGGCTTTCTTTATGCCCGCCTGCAACGTGACCACGTGTGAATATTTTTCATAATTCTTTCATCATAAACGATGAATCGGTCAAAATGACCATTGGCACGCCGACTGCTTTTCCCGGTTTCCAGCAGTTAGGGCCGGATCGAACCCCTGCTGTCACAATCCATCCGAAACCGAGTCGACATGAGCCTGAAAACACGATTGGCACGCGGCGCATTTGCGTTTGCTGCCGCAGCAATGATGGTCCTGCCCCTGGCACCGAGTGCCCGCGCGCAGGAGGAGACGCCTGCCCCGCCAGCGGCGGAGGCACCAGCGGCGGAAGCCCCGGCAGCCGCCACGCCAACCGTGGAAGAACGCCTGGCTGACATCGAGGCCTACATGAACAACGTCGCGCGGCCGGAGAAGGCCAGCGGGGCTGACTCGCTGGTGGCGGGCCCCGGGCCCGGCCACAACGCCTGGCAGATGGTCAGCACCGCGCTGGTGCTGTTCATGACGCTGCCCGGCCTCGCTCTTTTCTACGGCGGTCTGGTCCGCCGCAAGAACGTGCTCTCCGTGCTGGCCCAGTGCCTCGGCTGCGCATGCATGATCACGCCGCTCTGGTGGCTTTGCGGTTACTCGCTGTCCTTCGGCGTGGATGCCAAGAGCGCGCT
>CAMLOZ010000652.1 GCA_946481625.1 uncultured Haloferula sp.
GTTTCCTCACGCAAGCCTTCCAGTTCCTCCAAACCGTTGATCTCCAAACTTCCGGGAATGGGAGCCATCCCCCACGACCGCGGCACGGACTTCCGCGTGTGGGCACCGAATGCCACCGCCGTCCACGTCACCGGCAGCTTCAACGACTGGGCCGATCCCGGCTTCCGTCTTGCCCAAGAGTGCGAGGGTATCTGGAGCGGCAGTGCCGAGGGCGTGGAAGATGGCGAGGAATACAAGTTCCGCATCACGACGGGGGATAAGGTGTTCCTCAAGGTGGACCCCCGCGCCCGGATGATCGACCCGGACACCGGCAACGGAGTGATTTACCGCGACACCTTCGACTGGGAGGGCGTGGAGTGGGAGAGGCCGGTGCTCAACGAACTCGTGATCTACGAGCTGCACGTCGGCACCTTCGGACCCGGGAGAAAAGGCGGGGTGGGGACCTTCGGCGAGGTGATACGACGGCTGCCGTACTTGAAGGATCTCGGGATCAACGCCATCGAGCTGATGCCGCCGACGGCGTATCCGGGCGAAACCTCGTGGGGCTACAATCCCAGCCACCCCTTTGCGGTCGAGGCGGACTATGGCGGTCCCGACGGACTCAAAACCTTGATCCGCGAAGCACACCGGCAGGGCATCGCCGTGTTGCTGGACGTGGTGTACAACCACTTCGGCCCGGACGAGCTCGACCTCTGGCAATTCGACGGCTGGTCGGAGAACGGCATGGGCGGGATCTTTTTCTACAACGACTCGCGCGCAGAAACGCCTTGGGGCGACACCCGTCCCGACTACGGCCGCCACGAGGTCCGGCAGTACCTCCGGGACAACGCGCTCATGTGGATCGAGGAATTCCGTGCGGACGGCCTGCGGCTCGATGCGGTGAGCTACATCCGCCGCACGAAGGGCCACGAGCACCACGAATCGGTGGATCTGCCCGAGGGCTGGCAGGTCCTGCAGTGGATCAACAAGGATTTGAAGCTGTGTTCGCCGCGGATCATCTCCATCGCGGAGGATCTGGGGAATAATGCCGCTCTCACCGCATGGGTGGAAGACGGAGGTGCAGGCTTCGATAGCCAGTGGGATTCTTCCTTCGTGCACCCTGTGCGTGCGGTGCTCGAAAGCCCGGAGGACGACGCCCGCGATATCGGGGCCTTGGTCGCCGCGATCCTCCCCTCTTGGCAGGGCGACGCCTTCCGCCGCGTGATCTACTCCGAATCGCACGACGAGGTCGCGAACGGACGGCAGCGCCTCGTTTCCGAGATCGATCCGGAGAATCCGTCCAGCGTCTGGGCACGGCGTCGCGCCCTGCAGGCGGCCGGCCTGGTGCTGACCTCGCCCGGCGTGCCGATGCTTTTCCAGGGACAGGAGTTTCTGGAGGACGGATGGTTCGACGACCGGGAGGCGCTCGATTGGGAAAAGGCCCGCCGCTTCCGGGGCATCCGCCTCGCGTATCGCGATCTCATCCGCATGCGCCGGAACCTCGACGGCATCACCCGCGGGCTCACGGGGCAGCATGTCGATGTCTTCCACCGCGACGCGGAGAACAAGGTGCTTGCCTGGCACCGCTGGCACGAGGGGGGGCCGCGCGACAGCACGGTGGTGATCCTGAACCTGACCCATCGCGAGCACGAGTTCTACGAATTGACCCTTCCCGCCGCGGGAGAATGGCTCGTACGCTTCAATGCCGACTGGACCGGCTACAGCCCCGATTTCGGCGATGCGGATCTCATCTGCGTGGAGGGCCGCGAGGAAGAAATCGGACATCCGGCGGTCATCGGGGGCCTCAAGCTGCCACCGTACGCGCTGGTCATTTTGAGCCAGGATTGACGGTTCCGTCACGGGGAGGATCGCCATGCTTTGCAAGCTGCACCGGACGAATTGCCGTTCTGCAATCGTGCCGTTGCGAGCCCTGCAAATCGTGCGATGATGGGCTTAAGTAGATCCACGCAACAGCAAGGCCCTGCGGACAATTTTCAAGCAAAGCCAACCCGGGCCCGTAACTGGCACGCCCATCGCTAAGTTATACGCACACGTCCGGGGGGACTTCGGTGGGCTTTAGCCTCCGACCGGAGACTTGGCTGCCCGCCGGGGGTGCACTGTGTCCCATACTATCCGCTTCACGCCATGGTCACGAATATCGCGCCGCTCTCTTCTCCGGGAAACTCCGAAAAGACGGTGCGCAGCCCTTACCGAAGACTCCGTCGGCCCCGTATCCTGATCGTCACGCCGGAGTTGAACGGAAGCGTGTACCTGGGGCGGAACGGCCTGCCGGTCCCCTGTGCGAAAGCGGGTGGTCTGGCCGACATCTCCACGCTTCTGGTGGACGAACTGGCCGACCGGGGCATCGATGTCCGGGTGGCCATGCCTCATTTCCGGAACCTCTTCCCGGACGCCAAGCTGTCCCGGCGGCTGCACCTCTGCCACGACCGCGAGTTCTTTTACCGCCGCTCGGTCTATGACGGTTCTCCGGAGGCGAACCGCCGCGCCGCCCTCGCCTTCCAGCGGGACGTGATCCA